>JAMCVK010000017.1 GCA_023475225.1 Chloroflexota bacterium | reverse complement strand
CTAGTGCATTTGGGTCTTCAGGAGACAACGGATTATGAGATTCCCGGAGGACACTTCTTTGAGCAGACCAGTGGTAGGCTAGCAGCCCGCGGCCGTGGCTACGCCATCAGCGATGCGCACGATGTCCCCTTCTGGACTGAGTTTCAGCGCCTGGGCGGGGTAACAGAATTGGGCTATCCCGCCTCAAGGCGCTTCATCTGGGATGGCTTCACCAGCCAGGTGATGCAAAAACAGGTCTTCCAGTGGCGACCGGAGGTGAAGCAGGTCTACTTCGTCAACGTCTTCGATGAGCTCTCCAAGGCTGGCAAGGACGGCTGGCTATTGGCCTATCGTCAGGTGCCCAGGCCCTTTGACTGGGCGGGGGATAAGGGGCTGCCCTGGGAGGAGGTGGCGAAGAGGCACCTGGCCCTGCTCGATCTCAACCCGGCCATCAAGGCGCGTTACTTAGCCGATCCAGACCCCATCGCCCACTTCGGTTTGCCCATGGGCTATGGGGAGTATGAGAACGTCTTTGTCTTGCGCTGCCAGCGGGCAGTGTTGCAGCAGTGGCGCACTGATACCCCCTGGGCCAAAGCGGGGGAGGTGACCGTAGCCAATGGGGGAGACATCGCCAAAGAGGCAGGACTGATTCCCAGGGAGGCGATAACCCCTGAGGCGCCACCCCAATAGATAAGTAGGTGAATCAGCAGCGGCCGGCCCCTATAGTGTAGACAAGAGCGCTATTCCAACCCCTCGTTTAACCCTCTCGTCTGTAAACAACCCCTAGGCTCAAAAAATGCCGATCATTTGACAAGTTCCCCAGGCCAACTTTATATTTTAGGCCAGGTATAGCGGAGAAATTGCCGCGCACGGCGGGCCGGTCTGCACCCCTACACACAGAAAGGCTGATGTCCGGCCCACCACCTGAGCGCCCATTTGTTTGTATGAATGCTGAGAAGGATTCTTGAATGTACGACATCATTGTAGTTGGAGGCGGACACGCCGGTTGTGAGGCCGCCCTGGCTGCCGCCCGGACAGGGTGCCAAACCCTATTACTGACGATAAGCCTAGATAACATAGCCTTGATGCCCTGTAACCCCTCCATCGGTGGGCCGGCCAAGGGTCATTTAGTGCGGGAGATCGACGCCATGGGGGGCGAGATGGCTCGCAATATCGATAAGACCTCCATTCAGATACGGATGCTCAACACGGGTAAAGGCCCAGCCGTGCAGGTGCCACGCGCTCAGGCTGATAAGCGCTTCTATCAACTGGCCATGAAGCAAACTCTAGAAGCCCAACCCGGCCTCGATTTCAAACAAGCAATGGTAGAGAGGATATTGGTCGAACCGAACAGTCGGAGCGAAAGGCAATGGGTGGTCAGGGGCGTGGTCACCTCTACTGGAACAGAGTACCGCGCTAAAGCTATGGTGATCACCACCGGCACCTCCCTGCGGGGAAGGATCATTATCGGCGAGGTCACCCAACTAGCCGGTCGGGCCGGGGAATTCCCCGCCATCGGCTTAGCTCAAAGCCTGGCCGAGATCGGGTTCACCTTGGGTCGCTTGAAGACGGGTACACCTCCACGCATCGATGCCCATACCGTAGACTTCAGCAAAACGGTCTTGCAACCAGGCAGCGAATCGTCCCTCTATTTCAGTTTCAGACCCCCCACCCTCGATGAGGATGGACATTGGCAGCCATGGTCAGGGTTTGGAACCACTTTGAATATCAACCCGGTTTACCCCCATCTCCAGCCGAGCACCTGGCGCCCTCAGCTGCCCTGTTATCTGGTGCATACCAACAGCCGGACCCATGAAATCATCCGCCAGAACCTGCATCGTGCTCCTCTCTTCACCGGATTGATCAAAGGAATCGGACCACGCTACTGTCCTTCCATCGAGGATAAGATCATTCGCTTCGCTGACAAGGAAGCCCACGGGCTCTTTCTGGAACCAGAGGGCTGGAACACCAGTGAGATGTATGTACAGGGGGCCAATACTAGCCTACCCGAGGACGTCCAGCTGGCCATGCTGCGGAGTATCCCAGCCCTGGCTGAGGTCGAGATGACCCGCGTTGGCTATGCTGTGGAGTACGACTATGTGCCGCCCAGCCAGATCACCCCTAGCCTGGAGACGAAGCTGGTCGAGGGGCTCTTCCTCGCCGGTCAGATCAACGGCACTTCTGGATATGAGGAGGCAGCGGCCCAGGGATTGGTCGCCGGTATCAACGCGGCCTTAAGGATAAGGGGGATCAACCGCGCTGTAGATGCAGGCCATCTGCCGACGGATATAGCCTCTGTCCTGAGCGCTCTCGATCGGGGCGAACCATTGACCTTACCACGCAACCTCGCCTACGCCGGGGTGATGATAGATGACCTGACCACCAAGGAGATAAGCGAACCCTACCGCATATTTACCTCACGGGCCGAGTATAGGTTACTCCTGCGCAGCGACAACGCTGACCTGCGCCTTACGCCCATCGGTTACAAGTTAGGGCTGATCGATGAGGAGCGTTACGAGGCGGTCGAGCAGAAACGGCGATTGATCTGGCAGACGATAGATCGGTTGAGCAAGACATACCCGAACCCCAAGGCGTACCTCGCGCAACCACTCGCCGAAGGACTCCAACCGGTGGACAAGGCGACGAGTGCACTCGACCTCCTGCGCCGTCCAGCGGTAACCTGCCAGATGCTCACCCCACTGCTCAGTGAAGATACGCTGCCGAACGACATCGCCGAGCAGGTAGAGATTGAGGTGAAGTACGCTGCCTACATCGAAAAGCAACAGGTCGAGGTGGAGCGTATGCGCCATTTGGAGCAGCGAAGACTACCCGAAGACCTCAACTATGACCTTATCCTCAGTCTCCGCCGCGAGGCCAAGCAAAAACTGAAGGAGATCAGGCCGCTGACCCTTGGCCAGGCCTCCCGCATCAGCGGTGTTACCCCAGCTGACATCGCTATTTTACTTGTCTATCTCCAACGGCTGCAGCGGGTCGCCTGAGCTTCCCCAGCCTACATTGTATTCATCCATTTCTCGTAAGGTTCCGGGAAGACTTTGTTCTCAGCCCATGAAGGCAGAGCTATAGCTCAAAACAGGCGAGGGTGTAGGCTTAGGACCGCGCTTGACTGGCCAGGAAACGAGCTACCTCCTCACGGGTCGGTAAAGAGGGTTGAGCACCGATCTTGGTCGTGGTCAAGGCTGCTACTGCATTAGCATAGTCTACTGCCTCCTCAAGACTATGTCCCTTGGAGGCAGCTACAGCCAGGGCGGCCGTGAAGGCATCTCCTGCCGCCGTCGTGTCCACCGCTTTCACCCTATAGGCTGGGAAATGCTGGGCCCCATTCCGCTGTACGAGGAGTGCACCATCCTTACCCAAAGTAACCACAACCGCTCCCACGCCCTGTCCCAACAACCGCTCGCCGGCCATTTTCACCGTGTCCATATCGGTAACTTCCATGCCAGTCAACAACGCCGCTTCGGTCTCATTAGGGGTAATGACATCAACCTTTCGCAGCAGATCCAGGGGAAGACTTCGGGCTGGAGCAGGATTCAAAAAGATGGGAACCCCATTCTCTTTGGCCAGATCAATGGCGTATTCCACGGTCTCCAGCGGGCTCTCCAGCTGAGTAATGAGGGCTTTGGCTGAGGCAATCATAGGTGCTGCCTGCTCAACATCTGCCCTTGACAATTGCATATTGGCCCCTGAGGCGACAGCGATGATGTTGTCGCCCCGCTCATCTACCAGGATAAAGGCCACGCCGGAAGGATAAGCAGCATCACGGGCAATTAAGGGGGTCTCAACCCCGGCCTCTTGCAGATTGGCCAATAATTGATCCCCGAAGAGGTCCAGCCCTACTCTGGCCACAAAGAAACACCTGGCCCCCAGTCTCGCTGCCGCCACAGCCTGGTTGGCTCCCTTGCCACCAGCAGCCATATGGAATTCGCCACCCAGCACCGTTTCGCCTACCCTAGGCAATTTCGGTATTTTGACGATCAGGTCCATATTGGAGCTGCCGACGACTACAAGATGTCCACTGTTAGACATCGATTCCTCCTTGATTAATTCATATCTATCAGGATCTACTCATCCCCTCTGTCCCGCTAGGTGGGCGAAGAGGGATGAATGGTCCCCCTTGCGGAAGAATAATTCCTCTCCAGAAATATCAATGATAACCGTGTCTCCTTCGATGAATTCATGAGCCAGCAGTTTCTTCGAGAGTGGACTCTCTACGAAACGTTGTATCGCCCGACGCAAGGGGCGCGCCCCATAGTTTGGGTCATAGCCCTCCTGAGCCAACCACTCCTTAGCTGCCGGTGTCAACTCTAATTGTATCCCCTGTTCCTGCAGCCGTCCTTGAAGATCCTTAAGCAATAGCTCCACGATCTGAACCATCTGGGCTTGGGTCAAGGGATCGAAAATGATGATCTCATCAATGCGGTTTAGGAATTCTGGACGAAAGGTGCGCTTCAACTCGGCCATTATGATCTCACGCATCTCCTCCTTCTCGTTCTCTGTCCGGCTGACCGGCAAAAAGCCGATGCTTGCCTGTTTGCGCACGTGCTGCGTACCCACGTTTGAGGTCATAATGATGACCGTGTTCCGGAAATCGACAGTGCGACCCTGCCCATCCGTCAGGCGTCCGTCGTCAAGGACCTGGAGCAAGGCGTTGAACACCTCCGGGTGAGCCTTTTCGATCTCATCGAAGAGCACTACCTGATACGGCCTGCGCCGGATGGCCTCAGTCAACTGCCCACCCTCCTCATAGCCAACATAGCCAGGCGGTGCACCGATCATACGGGCAACGGTATGTTTCTCCATATACTCAGACATATCGATGCGGGTCATAGCCTCATCGGTGTCAAAGAGGAACTCAGCTAAAGCCTTAGCCAGCTCCGTCTTCCCCACACCGGTAGGCCCCAAAAAGATGAAGGAACCGATTGGCCTTTTCAGGTCTTTAAGCCCAGACCTCGCCCGGCGCACGGCGTCAGCGACGGCCGCGATGGCCCCATCCTGACCGACCACGCGTTGATGCAACTTCTCCTCCATATCCAGCAACTTTGTCGCCTCTGTCTCCAGCATCCGGCTCACAGGGATACCTGTCCACTGGGAGACAAGGGTGGCGATGTCTTCCTCATCGACCACCTCGTCAATGTTATTCTCAGTTAACCACCTCTTACGAGCCTCCTGGTAGCGTTGGCGGAGGACGATAGCCTCGCTATGTAGGACTGCGGCACGCTCATATGCTCGCGCCTGGCTAGCTGCCTCTTCCTCCATCTGAAGGCGTTGGAGACTCTCCTCCATCGCCTTCAGCTCAGGCGGCATGCTATAGAGATCCATTCGTACTTTCGAGGCTGCCTCATCGATGAGGTCAACGGCCTTATCAGGGAGGAATCGGTCGCTTACGTAACGATGAGCTAGTTTGGCAGCAGATACCAGGGCTGAGTCGTCGATCTTCAAGCGATGATGAGCCTCATACTTATCACGCAGGCCGCGTAGAATCTCCACCGTCTCCTCCACCGATGGCTCATCGACGAAGATGGGTTGGAAACGCCTTTCCAGGGCAGCGTCCTTCTCTACGTGCTTATGATACTCATCGAGGGTGGTCGCACCAACGCACTGCAGCTCGCCGCGTGATAAAGCCGGCTTTAGGATGTTAGAGGCATCAATCGCCCCCTCAGCCGCCCCAGCCCCAACAACGGTGTGTAGTTCATCAATGAAGAGGATGATCTCTCCCTTCGAGCGCCGGATCTCGTCTACCACCGCCTTTAGGCGCTCTTCAAACTCACCTCTGAACCTCGACCCAGCCACCAAGGCAGCCATGTCGAGAGCGACCACCTTCTTGCCATACAGCATTTCGGGTACATCCCTGCTGACGATACGCTGCGCTAAGCCCTCCACAATGGCCGTCTTACCCACGCCTGGCTCTCCGATCAGGACCGGATTATTCTTTGTCCGACGCGACAAGATTTGGATTACCCGCCTAATTTCCTCATCGCGCCCCACTACCGGATCCAATTTGCCCAGCCGGGCCAACTCTGTCAGGTCACGGCTATACCTCTGAAGAATCTGATACTTATTCTCAGCATGCGGGTCTGTAACACGCTGCGTGCCTCTAATCTCCACCAAGGCCCTATAAATCTTCTCCTGGTCAATGCCCAACTCCTGGAGGATGCGCCCGGATGGCCCTTCTCGCTCTCCGGCAATAGCAATGAAAAGGTGCTCTGTTCCTATATATTCGTCTCTCAAACGGCTAGCCTCCTCCTCAGCCAGTTCGAAGACCCGTTTGAGTCGTGGAGTTATGTAGACCTGGGTCCGGCCGTCGCTAATGTAGAGCTGCTTCGGGCTGGCGTTCAACACGGCCATGACCTGCCCCATGGCTTGCTCGACATCGACGCCTAATTTCTGAAGGATCTTTGGCACCAGCCCATCAGATTGCTCCAGAAGGGCCTCCAGTAAATGCTCTATATCCAATTGTGTATGTTGCAGCTCTTGCAGGAGCTCCTGGGCCCGACTAATGGCCTCTTGTGCCCGCTCAGTAAAACGATCTATCCTCATTTCAAATACACCCTCCTCTATCGTTCCCAACGGCCAGGATATACAGATTGAGTCGCCCCCTCGCCGGTCGATGGCCCACAGCTATCACTCAGCCACTTCACCCAACATTGAACGCAGCCGCTGGATCTCTCTCTCTAGTTCACGTCGCATCTCTTCTGCCTCCCGTTCCATTTGAGCCACCCGTTCCATCATATTGATGATCACCTCCACCCCCGCCAGGTTAACACCCAAATCCTTCATAAGCCGCTTGATCTGGCGAAGACGCTCTATATCTGCCGCCGAATACAGACGTATCTTGCCGACCGTTCGTGAAGGTTCGATAAGACCGAGACGCTCATAATAGCGCAACGTCTGGGGATGCATACAGACCATCTTGGCCGCAACGCTAATAACATAGCACGGTTCACGATCAACCAAAGATCACTTCACCTCCTCGCTTGCCGTCTGGGTTTAAGCCACAGGACGCAAGCGCTGCAACTCCTCGAAGAGCGCCCGCTCCTTTGGAGTCAACCCTGTGGGCAATACGACCTTCACCTTGACGTAGAGATCGCCCTTGCCCGTTCCCTGGAGGCGGGGCATACCCAATCCAGCCAGCCGAAAGGTCCGGCCATTTTGGGTCTCCGCTGGTATCTTCAAGGCCACCTTACCCTTCAAGGTAGGCACCTGAACTTCGCCCCCCAGAATTGCTTGGCTAAGAGGAATCGGAACTTCACTATAAAGGTCATTCCCCTTCCTTTCAAAGAGGGGGTGGGGCTTCACCGAGACGATCAAATAAAGGTCACCCCGTGGTCCCCCAGCTAGCCCCTCGTACCCTTCTCCGGCCACGCGTATCCGGGAGCCATCCTGTACCCCAGGCGGTATTTTGACCTCTACACGTCGCGGCCGGCTGCTGCCGGGCACGTTGACTTCGATAAGCCGCTGTGTACCTTGGTAAGCCTCCTCCAGAGTCACCTCAATGTGATGTTCAATGTCCTGCCCGCGCTGTGTCCGTCGCATCGTGTCCTGAGCAGCACGACCATGTCCAACCGTCTCAAACAAACGTTCAAAGATGCTCCCCAAATCTCCCGTCGCTCCGCCAGGACGACCAAAATCGAACCTGAAGCCATCGAATTGCGGACCCACATCTGTAAAGGTCCACTCAAAACCACCCGGCCGGCTGGTCTCGCCATATGGCCATCCCTCACCGAAGCGGTCGTACTGCGCCCGCTTCTCTGGATCGCTTAACACGTCGTAAGCCTCTTGTACCTCCTTAAACCTGGCCTCAGCCGTCTTATCCCCAGCATTGAGATCCGGATGATATTTGCGGGCCAGCTTGCGATACGCCTGTCTTATTTCCTTGTCAGTGGCATTCCTGCTGACGCCAAGAATCTGATAGTAGTCTTTGCCAGCCATCCTCTCACCACACCTACATTTCGTCCCAACTACAAATCAACGGCTAACCCAGTGACGATATAAGTATATATCTTGAGTGTCATTTTGTCAAGTATTATTCAGTTAATGTGTTAGAGCTGCTAAAAAGACAGATGAGGGGAGCAAGCCAAAAAGGATAGCTGTCTGGAGCGTCTAGCGCGGTTTGGGTATCTCACCGCCGTCGGAGACAGTATAAGGACTCCTGACGTACCATTGGTCAATGTTCTTGAACCGATCACTGTCCATAATGAGCGGTCCAAGGTGGATGCCCTTAACGTTCTTGTTTATGACATAATTATAGACCGGGTAATACAACAGAATACCCGGCTCCTCATCGGCGAAGATGGACTGAAATTCTTGATACAGCTTCAGACGTTCCGTTTGGCTACTTGAACGTCGGGCGTTCTCCAGGACCTCATCAGCTCGCCGATTCGTCCATGAGGAGAAATTCAATCCTTCTTTGATCTGTGAGGAGTGCCAAAATTGATAACAGTCAGGATCGGCATTCGGCGACCACTCCTCCGTCAAGACGGACTGGAAATTGCGCGGTATGAGGAAATCCTGAACGACCCCAGACCAGCCAGCGGCATGAACCTCCACCTGCATGCCAATGTCCTTCAGCTGACGACCGAGCTCCTCAGCCACCTTGATCCGCAGAGGATTGTCGTTGGTTAGGATAACGAAGCGTAGCTTTTGTCCACCCTTATCCCGGATGCCATCCCCATCTGTATCCCTCCAGCCGAGGTCATCGAGCAACTTGCGGGCATAGTCCGGCTTATAGTCGTATCTCTTGACATCGTACTTGTACGCCCAAGAGGCGGGGCTAATCGGGCTGTCAGCCTGGGTCCCTCGACCGTCCAAGACAAGATTGATCAACTTTTGGCGATCAATGCCATAGGCTACGGCCTGGCGCACGCCCTTCTCCCCGAAGATAGAACTCTTTGTATTTAAGATGAGAAGGGTCAATTTGGACATCTCCGGTAGCGCATAGGTATTAAATTGCTTATCTCCCTCCAGCACTCTTACCTCCGCGGGGTTCAGGCGACCGACACCCTGGATCTCATCTCGTTGCAGGGCAATTAAGGCTTTTTTATCGTCCGGGTAGAAGCGGAAGCGAATCCGTGAGAGCAATGGCCGCCGTCCATAGTAGTCTTTATTGGCCTCAAGGACGACCTCCTGCAGGCTCGCCGCTTTCACTTTGTAGGGGCCGGTTCCCACTGGCTTAGCGTTAAAAGCACTATCAGGTAGCCGTTTAGCCGGAACGTTCGCCAGAATATGGGCGGGTAATATGCCTATCGTGGTAAATTCCAGAAAGGGGGCGTAAGCGTCTTTCAGTACAAAACGAACAGTGGCTTCGTCGATCTGCTGAACGGTCACGTCTCTCCAAAGCCCAGCCAGTGCTCGGTTGCCCTGGAAGTCGATGTCTTGAATCGCCTTGATTGTGAAGACGACGTCGTCAGCCCCAAACGGCTGACCATCGTGCCAGCGCACCCCTGGACGCAGGTAGAAGGTATAAACCCTGCCATCCGGGCTGATCTCCCAACGTTCAGCGAGCCCAGGCATTATCTGGCCATCATCCCCTACTTTGGTCAACCCCTGAAAAACTAAGGAAACGATATCATCGTCGACCGTATCCAGTTGACGAAGGATAGGATTTAGGAATTTTGGTTGCCCTATTGCCCCTTCGATGTAGGTTCCGCCTGCCTCGGGCACGATCGCTGTTGAGGTAGGGGAGGCGGCCGTGATGATGAGGGCGACGATCAGGCAGAGGCCGGCCGCCGCAATTAAGAGCTGCCAGCGAAGGTACTTGAACAAGATGATTACCCCAGCTCCTCAGGTGATTAGGCTGTCGGACCGGTCCTGGCTGCAATGACGCTAATGACGGATACTAGAAGGAAGATAACTGCCAGTATGATGGTGAAGTTGAAGAGAGTTTTCTCGATACCCCGCCGCGTGCGGAAGATAGAGGTATCAGCACTGAAAGTCCCACTGAAGCCAGCCCCTTTCGTTTGTAAGAGGATGACCACAATTAAGACTATCGATAGGATCATCTCCACGATGTTAAGGTAAGTAAGCAAGAACCTCACCCCCTCCCGAAGTAGTATGATTATAACATGGTCTTTTGCTAGTTCCAAGAAGGCAGCACTTTGGCGAGATTGCGAGAAAACGAGCGTAGGGGCACGGCGGGCCGTGTCCCTACGCGTATTCGTTCCAATAACTTCTCTGCGGCTTCGTCACGCAGATCCTGCGGCACAAGTTTGCCTTCGAATGCCCTTCGCAAGCTGTCAGTAGTCATCCTGAACGAGAGGCCAGCCTCCATCCAGCTGTTGGGCGTCCACCTACGGCGGATCACCCTGACTGGTATCTGGCTGGCCAGTCGAAGCGACGAAAGTCCCCTCAGATAGGGATGGAGCACAAGAATTCAGCCGCAGACTCGGGGGTAGCCGTGTTAATCATGATCCCACTACCCAGTTCAAAACCGGCCGCAATAGATAACTTTGGCAGAATCTCCACGTGCCAGTGGTAAACCCCGCCTGCCTCGTCGTGACAAGGGGTAGTATGTATATATAGATTAAATGGTGGATCGTTTAACCCCTGTTGCAACTTACCCAGCACAGCGTGGAGCGATTCCGCAAAGAGGTAGCGCTGCATCTCATTTATCACCTCAAAGTGCGAGCTATGGTGTCTGGGGAGAATCCACATCTCAAAGGGAACACGTGAGGCATAGGGTGCAAAGGCAACGAACGATCCGTTTTCGTAAATCAGGCGGTCACCTAGCTGCAATTCCTCCTCGAGCATGGCGCAATAGACGCAGCGGCCCGTTTTTTGCTGATAAAGCTTCGTTCCAGCAAGCTCCTGCTCTATCATGGCTGGAACCAGCGGCGTACCAAACAGCTGGGAATGGGGATGTTCTCGTGAAGCGCCGGCCTCCTGGCCATGATTGACAATGATGAGGATATATTTGATTATCGGGTTGTCCTTATGGGCCAGATAACGCTCCACATACGCTTTAACTACCGTAGCCACCTGCTCCACAGAAAGGGAACCGAGGTCATTATGGTGGTCCGGACCATCGATTATCACCTCATGCACCCCTAGAGCCTGCATCACTGCATACATCCCCACCTGGTGAGGGTAGAGAGAACCCTCAGCCGGACCAAAGGCCGGATAGAGATTGGGTACTACCCTCAGATACCAACCAGGGGAATCTGGTGTTGAACCGGGTTTCCGGTAAGCGATCACCTCCGCTGGAGTCATCCTCTCGTTTCCCTCACAAAAAGGACACTCTCTACCAGGTTTTGTATGCTCTTTTGGGGCCTGCGTGAAGGTGTGTGGACGTTTAGCCCTTTCGGTGGCTATCACCACCCAGTACCCAGCAATGGGGTCCTGTCTTAACTGCGGCATCTTCGAACCTCCCTTTCATCACAGGGCAGCTAACCAGCCACCTTCGCCATGCGCTTGAACTCAATCGCCTTTCGATACAGCTCCGCATATTTTTGGGCTGAAACATTCCAGGAATAATCAGCCTGCATCCCCCTCTCTTGCAACATGCGCCAGGTGCTTCTGTATTTATAGTTCTCGATCGCCCGCACAATAGCGGCAAAGAGGTCAAGGGAGCGATACCGACTGAAAGTGAAACCGTTTCCCTCGCCGCTGCGCGGATCGAAGTCATGTACGGTATCGGCTAGCCCTCCCGTAGTACGGACGATGGGGATGCAACCATAGCGCAAGGCAATCAGCTGTCCCAGCCCACATGGTTCGAACCGCGAGGGCATAAGGAACATATCCGCTCCGCTATAGATACGCTGCGCCAGGGTGGCATTAAAAGTGAGCAGGACAGCCATCTTGCCAGAATGCTTGCGCGCAAAGTTACTGAACATATCGTGATAATGCTGATCGCCCGTTCCCAAAAGGACGAACTGCATATTCAGCGCTTCCATCATTGGATCGAAGATCTCGGCCAAAATATCAAACCCCTTCTGATCGGCCAAGCGGGAGACCATCCCCACTAGGGGAACAGCTGCATCCACGTTCAGCCCAGTCTCACGTTGTAAGGCAGCCTTATTCTCAATCCTTTTATCAAGGGTAGCTACGTCGTAATTGACCGCAATATACTTATCCGTGGCTGGATTCATCTCATCGTAATCTATACCGTTTAGGATACCAAAAAGCCGGTCCTGTCGGTCGAGTAAGAGAGGATCAAGCTTCTCCCCATATTCTGGAGTCAAGATCTCTTTAGCATAGGTTTCGCTAACCGTGTTAATGACATCAGCGAAATTGATGCCCCTGGCCAAAAGGTCAACAACGTTGTCTAGATCCTCCATTCGGGGATGATGCAGGAACCCATATTCATCTATGCCGGCGATCTCCAAGATGCGATTCCCAAATATGCCCTGGTAGCGGAGATTGTGAATGGTGAATACAGTAGCAGTATTGGCGAAGAAGGGGTCGTCCCGGTAGATGGTCGTCAAATAGTTGGGGATGATGGCTGTGTGCCAGTCGTTGCAATGAATGATATCCGGCAGCCAATCCAGCCGTTTCAACATCTCCACCGCAGCTCTACAGAAAAGGACGAAGCGTTCTCCATCATCGGAATAACCATAGACACCTTCCCGGTTAAAGTAACGATCGTTATCCATGAAATAGATGGGCACCTTTCCCCCGATGGTTGACTCCAGGATGGCCACAGACTCGCTAGTGTCATCTATTGGGACAGGGAATGGCTCCAGTTTTGTGGTGAGGCCAAAGCGACTCTTGTCGATGCGCCCATAACGTGGCATAGCCACCCGTATATCGTGTCCCAAGTCTTTAAGGACCTTAGGCAAGGCCCCAGCCACATCGGCCAGTCCACCGGTCTTAGCGAAAGGAACTACCTCCGCAGCCAGGTAAAGAACCTTAAGCGATTTATCAGCCATCGTACTCTTTTTCCTCCAAACTTACTCCTATATTTTAAGAATTATAGTATAATTGGCTGTTGATAGAGCGCAAGGAGAGCACTTTTTACCATGAAACTGGCCATCACCGGCAAAGGTGGCGTCGGTAAGACTACCCTGGCCAGTCTGCTGGCCCGGCTCTATGCCCAGGAAGGATATCCTGTTCTGGCCATCGATGCCGATCCCAACGCTAACCTCGCCTCCGCCCTCGGTTTTCCGGCCGAGGTTATGGACCGGATTGTACCCATCAGCGAAATGAAGGATCTTATTGAGGAGCGCACCGGCGCCCGACCAGGCACCTTTGGCGCCTTTTTTAAGCTCAACCCCAGGGTTAACGACATTCCGGAACAGTTCTCTGCCACCCACGCCGGGGTTAAGCTGTTGGTTATGGGTACAGTAAAAAAGGGGGGCAGTGGCTGCGTCTGCCCGGAGAATGTTCTCCTCAAAAACCTCGTCAGCCATCTACTCCTTGACCGCCAAGAAATCGTCATTATGGATATGGAGGCGGGCATCGAGCACCTTGGGCGTGGGACGGCTCAGTCGACAGATGCCCTCCTCATCGTTGTTGAACCGGGCCTACGCTCCCTCCACACCGCTGAGACAATCAGGCCACTGGCTGACGATATCGGCATCCCCCGTTGTCTCGTCGTCGGTTCCAAGGTCAAAGACGAGTCTGATCGCTCTTTCATTAAGACACATCTGCCGACCTTTGAGGTGATAGGCTTCCTTTCCTATAGCGATCTGATCGTCGCTGCCGACCTCAAAGGGCTATCACCATTCGATCTCGATCCCAACGCTGTCGCCGAGGCGGATCAGATACGCCAACGCCTCGACAGACTTATCAGTAAAGGCCAGGTATAGCCAATACCAGAGATCTTTTGGAGTATAGTCTGGCTGCATACACCTGTCAACCTGATTGAAGAAAATCGAACAAGGGATGCAGCGCGCAACCCAAGATGTCCTTTTCATGATTACCACTTAAGCCGTCGAGGTAGGAACTGTGTCAGCCTATCAGGTAAAATTAGGCATCTTCGAGGGTCCTTTAGATCTGCTCCTCCACCTCATCGAGAGACATGATCTTGATATCACCGCTATCTCCCTGGCTACGGTGGCCGATCAGTATCTGGAGTATCTACATGCCCTCGACCATCCCCATCCAGCTATCTTAGCCGAGTTTCTCTCCATCGCCGCCAAGCTGCTCCTCCTCAAGTCGCTGGCCTTGCTACCAACTTCAAAGGAGATGGATTCGCCTGCTGTCTTACACGACGAGGCGGAGGAGATGGCCACCGACTTGACCCAGCAGCTACTTGAGTATAAGCGTTTCAAAGCAGCAACCGCTCAACTCCAGCAGCGACAAGATCAAGGGCTCCGCTCTTATGTTCGGCCTGCCACTCCGTCGCGGCCACCACTATCATCAGGGCTCAACAGTTTAATCCTGGCTGATCTAGTGACCGCTCTCCAGCGGGTCCTCCGACAACATTCTCCTCCTGGAGAGGAGATGGCCATGCCCAGAAACACCTTCACCATCGGGGACAAGATAGAGTTGATTTCGAACCTACTTCGCCGGGACGTCCAGCTCGGATTCGACGCTCTTACAGCCTCGGCTACCTCACGCCTCGAGGTGATCGTCACCTTCCTGGCCCTCCTGGAGTTACTAAAAACCGGTCGAGTAGGGGTGAGACAGGATAAGCTATTCGGGGAGATCCTTATCTTTGCGGTAGCGACACCAGAGAGCCACACCAATAGCTGAGCCCAAGGCATCGACAATGATATCCCATGGACTAGCTGATCTGCCCGGCGTGAACATCTGGTGCAGCTCATCGGTCATGGCATAGGCTACAGCGATAGATAAGGAATAAAAAGACGGCGCATTGGGTCGCCCTTCACTTGCCGAACTCGCAGCCCTTTGTAATAGCCAGCCGAGCAGCGCATATTCGCCCAAATGAGCTGCCTTCTTCCAGAGGAGTTCCAGCAGAGGGTATGGAGCAGTTGGAAGATGGGGCTGAGAAGAAAAGTAGAAGATAATGCCCATCCAGGCCGTTACCGGTAACCAATAGATGAACAACCTTCGCAGGACAGATGGCGGATGTTTTTTGAGATCCAACACTGCTCCTTACACCCTATCCACCGGTAGCCGTTTGATAGGCCAGCTCCACTGTCTCAACCAGTTTGTCCCAAGAGAAAGCGGTCGTAACACGCTGTCGTGCCTTCTCCCCCAACCAGCGCTGCCTCTCCCCATCTTTTAGAAGGGCGACGACTGCATCGCCGAACCCGACCCAATCGCCGGGTTCGATTAATACACCGCTGAGCCTATCTTCTATATATTCAGCATTCTGCCCCACCCAATCAGCGACGACCGGTAGGCCCGCAGCCATCAGGTCGATCAGCTTCACGGCACATTTGGCACGGTTGAGAAGGTTATCATCATAAGGATAAATGGCCACATCCGAAGCAGCGAAATAGTCTTCCAGATCATGACGATCGACCCAGCCGGCGAACGCAACGGACTCTCCCAGCCCCTCCTCCAAAAGCCTTCTCAATTCTCGCTCCTCGCCGTAAAGACCAGTGCCCACGACCAACAGTTTTGTCTCCGGTAGTCCCGTCACTATGCGACGGAAGATGCGCCTCATCCTCTCTAGAGAAAACTCAAAGAAGCGCGTGTATAACAACACTACGGGGTAATCCCCCAGGTTATATAGTTGGCGAATACGTGCCCCTGCCTCCGGCGATCGAACTGCCATTGACTGGCCGACTCCGTTTGGAACATAATGAACCCTATCACTCGGCACACCGATGGACCAGGCTAACGTCTGTAGAGTGCGACTGGCCACCGTCAGAGCATCACAATGCCTCAAACCCCACTTCTCTTGGGCGGCGACAATCAGTTTGATGTGCCTCGGTAAAGGATCCAGTTCGTTCCACCCACCCGGCCCTTCCCAGTCATCGCTATCCATAACTAATCTGACCTTGCTGAACCCGAGGGTCTTTAACCCCCATAAAAATGTGGCTACGAGACCGGTGTAGGCCTTGGGCTTAAAAGTGTGGATTACGTCAGGCTTCTCCCGCAGGATACGCCGCAGCAAGCGATACACTATCCAAATATGCCCCAGTAGGGGAAGCCTTGGGGGCAACTTGATATTCACAATCCGTACACCGTGGCTGACATCCTCACGAGCAGAATCGGCTGGTGTCTCCCAGGGCGGTACCACTATTACCACCTCCCAACCACGCCGCACCAGAGACTCGGCCATAGGCAAGGCCCGAACGCCCATCGTCCCTTTGTGCCATAACCCAAAATTGCCGACCATGACCACCTTCATCGCCCTAGCCACCCCAACAGATCGTCCCTCTCATACCAACCGCCCCTCGGACTATTCGACCGTCACCGATTTAGCCAGGTTGCGTGGTTGATCTACATCACAGCCTTTCCTGACAGCGATATAGTAAGCCAGCAACTGCAGAGGAAGCACGGCCAACACAGGCGTAAGATGATAGGAGGTACGGGGAATAAGCAGCACGTGATCCGATTTCTCTCTGATCTCCTCATCACCATCAGAAGCCACCGAGATAACAATGCCCCCCCTTGCCTTCACCTGTTGGATGTTGTTTACAACCTTCTCATAGACCCTATCCCGTGGGGCGATGGCCACGACAGGCATCAGCTCATCGATAAGGGCGATAGGACCGTGCTTCATTTCCCCAGCCGGATAACCCTCAGCATGAATGTAAGAGATCTCCTTCAGTTTCAGTGCCCCCTCCAGGGCCACTGGATAGTTGATCCCCCGGCCAAGGTAAAGAAAATTGTGGCACTTGAAATAGACATTCGCCAGATGTTCGTAAATTTCAGCAGGGCGAGCGAGCGTCTCCCCTACGAGGACAGGGAGCTCAGCAATATCCTGCAGCAGCTCCCTCACCCTATCCTCATTCAATAGTCCTCGCCCCTGTCCTAGATAGACAGCAAAGAGATATAGGGCCACTAGCTGAGCCGTGAAGGCCTTAGTCGAGGCCACACCAATCTCAGGCCCAGCGCGGGTATAGATAAGGGCATCGGCTATCCGACTGGCCTGACTGCCGACGACATTTACCACCCCCAGTATCTTGGCCTCCTTCTTCTTGGCCTCTTCCATAGAGACCAATGTATCCACAGTTTCACCAGATTGCGTAACCGCAACAAGTAGCGTTCGCTCATCAACCAGTGGATCGCGATAGCGAAACTCAGAGGCATAATCTACTTCGACCGGGAGACGGGCCAGCTCCTCGATAAGGAATTTCCCGATCAATCCGGCGTGCCAGGCCGTCCCACAAGCGACAATGGTGACCTTCTCGAAATTCCGCAGCTCTTGAGGCGAAAAGAGAACGTCTTCCAGATACAGCCGAGGCGGTTGGCATTCCAGCCGGCCTCGAATGGTATCCATCACCGCTGTCGATTGTTCGTGTATCTCCTTCAACATAAAATGCTTATAGCCACCCTTGGCCGCCGCTATGGGATCCCAGGGCACTATCTGAGAGGATTTCAGCAGGCGTTCCCCCTCTAGATTCAAACAAACTACGCCATCTTGCTGCACGACAGCAATCTCGCGGTTATCAAGGAAGATCATCCGCCGTGTATGATCCAAAATAGCTGGCGCATCAGAGGCGATAAACATCTCGCCTTCCCCTAAGCCGATAACCACCCCGCCGGCATGACCTAGGCGTGCCGCTACAATCTTATCGGGCTCACGCGCGCTCATCACCACGATAGCATGGGCCCCACTTACCTGTGACAGCATTTTGCGCACCGCTTCTACCAGAGGATCACCAGCACGACAATGCTTCTCGACGAGGTGGGCGATCACCTCTGTGTCAGTCTCCGAGCGGAAGATATGTCCCTCTGCCTGGAGCTGATTTTTGAGCCGGAGGTAGTTCTCCACGATCCCATTATGGATCACAACCGTCTCCCCCAGACAGTCAATGTGTGGATGCGCATTACTCTCACTAGGCTTACCGTGAGTGGCCCAACGAGTGTGTCCGATGCCTATGTAGCCGATTATGGGTTCGCTTTCCAGAATCCTGCGCAGGTTCTCCAGCTTGCCCACACTGCGTCGCAATTCAATTCGCCCATTATGAAATATAGCCAGACCGGCTGAATCATAACCCCGATACTCTAGGTGTTGCAGTCCTTCCAGTACAACCGTCGTCGCCTCACGCCCGCCAATGTAACCAACGATGCCGCACATCTAAACCTCCTTGAGCGCTTCTTGCCCCATCCGAGTTGCGCCTAGAAGCCCCCGCACCGTACCAGCAAACCGAAGGGGAATACCCAGCTGCTGCTCTAACTCAGCTGGGGTCATGCCATCCAGAAAACAACCAATGGCCGGATCGATAGTCGCCTCAGGTAGTATAACCAGATCACCAAGCGGCTGTCCGCGGGCAGTCGCTAAAATGTCAGGAGCAGTCAATAAACCGGAAACAGTTATGCTCTCACCGAAAAAGTGATTCTCCACCGGGAGCAGCGAAGGGTGAACCCCCATCCTGGTGGATAGCTCGGCTAAAATCGCAGCCAAGACAGGCTGAATCAACCGACCGCAAACGATCGTCGCCTTACACAGGGAGATCCTCCCAAGGTTGCGCTTTCGTATTCTTGACCACTCATCCAGCAACACCCGTACCATGCCTATTCCATTACTATACTGTGGAAATTTATCGTAGCGCCACGCCGCTGGGATGGGACAGCCGGCCAGAAGGTACAATTCATCGGCCAAATAGACCAACCCAACACCCAGCCTCGCCCGCAGCTCCTTTTGCCAGGAGTGTACCAGGGGGACCAATTGAGCAGCCTCAGCCGCGGTGAATAGGCGCAGGTTCGACGATCGCCCCCGCCGCTGGCGCGTTAGACCAACAGGAACCAGTCCTATCGATTGCACCCAGGGATAGAGAACGGCCAAATCAAAGACTGTCTTCTTCAACCGAAGATCATCGTTAACACCTGGGCAGATTACTACCTGGGTGTGCATCCTGATCCCCATCTGGCCCAGGCGCACCAGCTGTTCTAGGATATCAGGAGCAGCAGGATTACCCAACAACTGCCGGCGCAGTTCGAGATCGGTGGCATGTACTGAAACATAAAGAGGGCTTAGCCGTTGCTCGGCTAGCCGCTGCCAATCATCTTCGCTGAGATTTGTGAGGGTAATAAAATGTCCATAAAGGAAAGAGTAACGAAAATCATCATCTTTAATGTATAAGCTCGGGCGTAATCCCTTGGGGAGCTGGTCGATGAAGCAAAACGGGCAATGATTTTGGCAACGGCGCAGACCATCAAAGGTTGGTTCGGCAAAGCTGATGCCGAGCGGCTGACCACCCGCGGCCTTTAGCTGCCAGCATTGTTCACGGCGCTCAATGGTCAGATGCAACGCTTCATCAGCCGTGTAAAACTGATAGTCAAGCACATCCCTAAGCAGCTTGCCATTGACTGCTAACAGCCGATCCCCTCTCCTGATCCCCAGCCTGGCCGCTTCGCTCTCAGGCTCTACTTGCACAATAGTGTCACCCGCTCGCACTCCATCAATTTGGGGTAGGTTATTTCGGCAAATCATGTTCGTTCGCTAATTCTAGCCAGGCACTCCAACACACTGGCGATGGACCAATCAGGGGTTGATGCCCCCGCTGTTACCCCAACCCGACACGCAGAAACGAACCATTCTGGCCGCAGCTCACTTACCTCCTCAATATGATACGTCGGTACACCCTGATTGCGGCAGATTTCGGCCAGGCGGCGTGTATTGGCGCTTTCGCGTCCGCCGACAACGACCACGACATCCACCTCTTTGGTGAGTTCCAGCGCAGCCTGCTGTCGCTCCGCGGTGGCATTGCAGATCGTATTGTATACCGCGATCTCCTTAGCCTGCTTAATCTGAAGCTCGATCAAACGCTTAACAATCTCCTCATACGCCCCTATACGTTGCGTAGTTTGGGACAGAACAGCCACCTTTTTGGCCAGCAGCAGACCCTCTAAGTCCTGTAGATTGGAGACTACGCGCGTCTTGCCCTCCGTCCAACCAAGGACACCTTTCACTTCAGCATGGCCGGGATCACCGAAAAGCACGACCAAATATCCATCCTGGGAAAGGTGACGGGCCTTCTCCTGAACTACTTTTACCAGAGGACAAGTAGCGTCAATGACCTTGAGCCCCCTCCGTCTGGCCTCTTCTACTACAGTGGGAGGGACACCATAGGCTGCAATCACCACCGCACCACCGTCTATATCTGCCAAATCGGAGGCCACCCGTACCCCCAACTGTTCTAACCAATGAACCACCTGGGGATTGTGAACCAACCAACCCAGCGTTGAAACCTGTTCATGCTCCTTGGCCGCCCGCTCGACAAGCCCTACCGCTCGTCGCACCCCAAAACAAAACCCCATCTCCTTAGCTAGAATAACCTCCATGAATCAACCTCCCTCAGGAAGGGCATGACCGAAGGGATCTAACGCTGAAGTTCACTGCCGAATGGTTCCGCAATTAACTTTTCGACGATTTGCCATTCCTCCTCAAGGCTCAGGTCGTCGCTCCTGATGATCACCGCATCTGCCGCCGGTTGGAGAGGGGCGATAGACCTTTCGCTATCTAGCTTATCACGACGACATAAGTCGGCCAATACTGTGGCGTAGCTCACCTTCTCTCCTCTCTGTAGGGCTTGTTCGTAGCGACGTCGAGCCCGGATGGCTGGTGATGCCTCCAGGTAGATCTTCAGATCAGCATCAGGCACCACCACTGTGCCAATATCCCGCCCAACCATTACCACCCCTCCAGCACGGGCGATGGCCCGTTGCTGCTCAATCAGTGCCTCCCGCACCTCTGGATAGGCCGAGACGACAGAGACGACGGCGTCAACCTGGGAGGAGACAATCTGCCAGGTAGCATCCTGTTCGTCGGCCAGGACCGTATATTGGCGTCCATCAGCGACAGTTGGGTGGGTTACCTTAATCCTCACCGTTCTGGCTATCTGCGCCATTGCCTCCCGGTCCGCCGGGTCAACACCTTCTTGCAAAGTCAGCCAGGCCACGGTGCGATACATTACCCCAGTGTCAAAATATAGATAGCCGAGCCTGCGGGCCAACAGTTCCCCTAAAGTGCTCTTGCCTGAACCGGCCGGTCCATCGATGGCAATGGTGGAGGGCTTTATCATTATCTATTTCACCTGCTTGCTACTACTAATCCCACGGCTCTCTTCAGCCTCTCTATCTCCTCCTCGGCCAGTGGCCTCGTCTTTCCCACCGGCAAGCACCCCAGAGAGAGGGGGCCAAACCGAACCCTGATCAGGCGCTGCGCTCTGTAGCCAAAAAGTTCACTCATCAAGCGAATCTGGCGCTTGCGCCCTTCATGGATGACGAATCTCAGCCACATCCCCCTCTTATCTTGCTTCATCTTCTCTACCATGGCTGGGGCAGTTGTCCGTCCATCGAGCTCAACCCCAGAACACCAGAGTCGCAACACATCATCTGATGGTACTCCATCAATCAACACATGGTACTCCTTCTCTACCCCATAGCGAGGATGAGTCAGTCGATAGGCTAACTCACCATCATTAGTGAGCAGGATGAGCCCTTCGCTATCAACATCTAGCCTCCCCACAGGGTAGACCCGCTCTGCTAGCGGCGCCAGGTCCAAGACCGTAGGACGGCCCTGCGGATCAGTAACCGTGCTCACATAGCCAGGAGGTTTATTTAACAACCAGTAAATATGCTCTTTCGGTTTAGAGATCAGTTGGCCATCCAGCGTGACCTGAGCAGATGAGTCAACCTGTATCCCCAGTTCGGTGACTACATCGCCGTTGACGGCCACGCGTCCCTGGCGAATCAGTTGCTCGCAGAATCGCCATGAGCCTATCCCAGCCCGGGCGAGCACCTTCTGTAGTCGCTCCCCCCGCACCCTAACCTGCGCCACAGCTCCCCCCACTCAGCGTATCCTAAAAGGCAGCTTTGCCACAAGGGAATCATCCAGATAGAAGCGGGCTACTCCTGATCCCGCGCCTGGACTGAAATCAACGAACCAGTTTAAGAAGGACCTCTGCCAAGTACCCAGACATTCCTCGTACTTATCCTGTAGAACGAACGGGTGCCAGACCTGTTCAGCGTCTTCCATCCCGAAGAAGGGATTACGTGGCAAGGCGAGCTCGACCCAGGTGAAATTGGCGAAGAGATAGTTCAAAAGCGACTGGGCATCAGCCACCCGGTCTTTGCTGTGCATCAACCCGACAAAAACCTGGTGACCAGCTCTGGTCACGGAGGCTACCAAGGTCTGCCCGGCCGCCTCTTCGTCGCCAGTCTTGACACCATCAGTGCCGGCATATTTCCAGAGCAGCGCGTTCGTATTCTTTAGCCAGTAGACCCATTTCCCCCGAACCGTGATCTCCTTTGTCCCAACAATCTTAGCAAAAACCGGATTACGCATAGCGTATCGCCCTAACATGGCCATGTCATAGGCGCTGGAGTAATGGCCTTCGGCATCCAGTCCATGGGGATTGACAAAATGCGTGTCCTGCAAACCCAGCTCAGCTACCTTCGCGTTCATCATTTGAACGAATCGCTCTTCGCTACCCCCCACATACTGGGCGATGTCCACCGCTGCATCGTTTCCCGAGGGCAACATCAGCCCATACAGGAGGTCCTCAAGGGTCAGCTCCTCACCTGAACGGAGTCCCATAACCGAGCTACCAGGCATCGCTACGCTATTCACTTTGACCTTGACCAGATCACTGAGTCGAGCGTTTTCCAGAGCCACGATGGCCGTGACGATCTTAGTGAGACTGGCCGGTGGTAGCCGCTGATGAGCATCCTTCCCATAAACGAGCTTGCCGGTGGCGCCATCGATGATGGCTACACTGCGAGCGCTCACCTCGGGCGCGATCGCCCGGCGGACTAGCCCTACTTGCTCAGCAAATAAGGGGGCCTTAACCTGATCGCTCTCGATCAAGGCCGGCGGGCCAAACCCAGTCAACAACTGGCCAACGGCGAACAAGAAGATGAGTGCTGTTCTCTTACCCAATCCAACACCAAGCCCAGAGCACCGAGTCTGCGCTTTCGCTCTACCGTCTAATCATTAGGCGCAGTGGGCGATGGCCATCGCCCACTGCGCCATCATAGTCCCTTTCAGCCCTCCCCTTGGACCTGCTCCTCCTGTGCTTCCCTTGGAGCCTCTGCCACCTTAAGCAGACGCTCATATTCGAGGGGGTGCTCTCTCTTGTAGCGCTCCTCGGTCACACAACCGGTGAAGATCGATTTATTGAAGGGGAAGATGTGCGGTGCCAGATGGGCATTATAGAGATGAATAACGAAGATCCAACCAGCTGCCAGCACCGCTTCATCGCTATGGGCAATAGCGGCTATCGGTACCACCACCCCCGGCAGAAATCTGACCGCGATCAAGGGGAACCAGAGGATCAACCCCGTGCCTACCATTATGGGAACACCCCAGAACACCGCCCAATAATCGAACTTCTCGAAGTAGCTGTAGCGGTCAAACTTAGGCTTCTCTTTGGCCAGACCAAGACAATAAGCCGTATTCTGGAAAAAATCCCGGAAATCTTCCGGGGAAGGAATCATCCAGACGGGGAACGGTCGCTTGAGGACGACTATACCATAGATAAGGTAGGCTAGGTGATAGACACAGGCCAGGATCATCACTACAGCTGCTGACCGATGAATCATGCGAGCACTGTCTAGCCCACCCCATACCCCAATAAGCCATTGGCTCACAGATAGGGTATAAAACTTTTGGGGCAGGCCAGTGAACACTAAAAGGAGCAAGGAGACCATCATCATCAAATGTTGGGCCCTCTGGTGAACATCAAAACGAACGATCTCCCGGCTGACAGCCCTTCCTACGATCACCTCTCTCACCTTACCCACTGCAGGTTGGGGAACGTTCATCACCGCTTCGTTTGATGAAATGGCCATAATTATCCTCCCTGGAGAAATAGCGAAGTTATTACATCAATGGTAGGTCGGCTTGCGCCCCATCGACCATGCCAGAATCTCAAGCCCGACCATAAATAAGAATCAGAGGATTAACACCGCCGCCGTAAAGAAGAAAAAGAACCGTTCCGTGAAGTATACTGCTGGGAACTCCTTGGGCGAAGCCTCCTTATGTCCCAACCAACCGCTGGCAAATCTTTCGCCAGCGCCAGGATGACAGCGTCCGCAGGTGCTGGCCAGGTTTTGCTTGTTTACAGGTGAATCTGGCGCCTCTACACTCTTGATATCGTGATAGCCGTGGCAATCAATACAGGTAGCCTTGGGATGTTGAGTGATCTCGTAGGGACTTAACACGTTGGCCTTACCGTGAAAGGTAGCCATATAAGAGCTGTACACCGTCGTCGGTACCCCGTATCTGGCCATCAGCTCCGTTTTAGCGTGACATTGGGCACAGGTATGGGCGATACTTGGACGATAGGCGGGAGAGTCTGGACTCATTATACGAGCGATGCTATGGGGCGTATTCTCAGTGCTGTGACAATCGACGCAGGACGCTGCGTCACGGCCACCTGCGGCGAGGCTTTGGCCGTGGACGCTACCCCGATGCAGTGCAAGCTCAAAGGTGTGGCAGCGACCACAGGCTTCGGCTATAGACACCTTCGTCACCGGCGCCATCTGCTTGTGTGGATCCTCACTATGACAGGACGTACACTCGATGAAACGATGAGCGTACACCCTTTGCGCCTGAGCTTCCTCCACGCTGGCTGGGGGAGGAGCGGTAGATAAGGCCACGTGGGTGAACTCTGGTTTGGTGTGGCACCTACGACAGCCAGCACTCACCACACCAACCTTCGCTGGAGTAGGAGTAGGACTGGGTGGCATAACCGTGGTAGGACTGGGCACTGGTGCAGTGGGAGCCGGGACAGAGGGTGTAATGGTTGGACTCGGCAGCGGCGTGGGCTCTCCGGGCGTGCGGATAGGGGCCATAGGCGTAATCGCTGGAGTGGGTGTAGGCATCGCAGGGACCACTGTGGGAACAGGGGTGGGCGTCGCAGACACAACAGTTGGGCTTGGCCCCAGAGCAGGCCGATGACAGGACAAACAGGTATCGTTCCCCCGACCGGCATGGTCGGCCGGGACCGGTTTCATGCCTCCCGGCCCATGACATTGCAAACAGTTGCTGCGGTTCTCCAGGGTATGAGGAACACCAGGCTGAGCATTCGCGACGGCCGGGATGAGAGCCAGAAAAAACACCGCAACACCCAAGATCAGGCTGAAGCGGCGTAACCAAAGTGGAATGACGGTGCGTGCGAGCATCCCCCACACTAGTTTGGGCATCATTACCCTCCTGAGATTACCCCTATCGTAGTTGAAATTCCCGGCGACCCGAATTAGCCTCATTTTAGGTCACCCTTTGTCTGCTGTCAATTTGCACTTCAGCTAAATATATGCTACACTACGGCATTATTGTAAACCCTGGATGTAGAACTGGGCTGGTGTGTATCCGCAACATAAATAGGCTGTATTCCTGGTAAGTTAAGTAGGTTAGTAAGGAGGGTGTACAGTGAGACAGATCAAGATAGACGATACCACCTTGCGTGATGGAGAGCAAACGGCGGGGGTAGTGTTTGCCAATGCCGAGAAGGTACGTATCGCCAGGCTCCTCAGTGAGATTGGTGTGCATCAAATCGAGGCAGGCATCCCGGCTATGGGAGGAGACGAGAAAGAGGCCGTAAAGATGATCGCCAGGCTTGACCTCCCCACCAGCATTCTGGCCTGGAATAGGGCCGTTGTCTCTGATATCCAAGATTCGCTGGATTGTGGGATTAACGCCGTGGCCATCTCCATCTCCGCCTCAGACATCCATATTCAGACAAAGTTACAGCGCGACCGTCCTTGGGTCCTGGAGAACATCAAGAGGAGCGTAGACTTTGCCAAGAAGCACAATCTTTACGTCTCTGTCAATGCTGAGGACGCTTCTCGGGCTGATTGGGAATTCCTGGTACAATTCGCCCAAACGGCCAAGGAATGGGGGGCAGATAGATTGCGTTTCTGCGATACCCTGGGCGCTCTCGACCCCTTCGAAACCTACGACCGAATCAAGCGACTCATTGAAACAGTCCATATCGATATTGAGATGCATACCCACAACGATTTTGGTCTGGCTACAGCCAACGCCCTGGCTGGCATCCGGGCTGGGGCGACTTATGTCAACGTAACCGTTAATGGTCTTGGCGAGCGAGCCGGCAACGCCGCCCTCGAAGAGGTCGTGATGGCTCTCAAGTACACCCAGCACATTGACTTAGGAATCGATACCAGCCGTTTTCGTGAACTGGCCGAGTATGTCTCCCAAGCCTCCGGACGAATATTACCTGGCTGGAAACCAGTGGTGGGAACTAACGTTTTCGCCCATGAATCGGGCATCCACGTTGATGGCGTGATTAAGAACCCTCATAACTACGAGATCTTCAGCCCAGAGGAGGTTGGGCTGACACGACAGCTGGTAGTCGGCAAGCACTCGGGCTCGCACACTATCCACTACAAATTCCGGGAATTTGGGATAGAGCTGACAGAGGAGCAGACAACGAAGATCCTGGCTGCGGCAAGGGTACTAGCCGTGCAGCTGAAGCGGGCCCTCTTTGATAAAGAACTGATGTACATCTACCGCGATTGCCTAGAGAGGAAGGAAGAGGTTAAGACAGGATCGTTACACTCTTAAACCGCAGCAGCCGAAATATTGGCCGTGACTGTCGCCGAGAAGCTGGACTACGTTTATCAAAGCCTGCATCAACGCTATGGACCCCAACACTGGTGGCCAGCTGATGACCCCTTTGAGGTCATCGTGGGGGCCATCCTCACCCAAGCAGCCGCCTGGGCGAACGTTGAGAGGGCCATCGGGAACTTAAAGGCATGTGGTGTCCTTACTCCAATGGCTCTTGCTCAACTTAGCGAGCCGGAGCTAGCGTCACTGATCTATCCTTCTGGTTATTACAACGCTAAGGCTAAGAAATTAGCAGCTTTCGTTGCTCACCTGATACAACGTTACCACGGCGACCTCCAGGAGCTGTTCACCCTTGATCTGACCACCTTGCGGCGAGAACTCCTGCGCATACATGGCATCGGGCCGGAGACGGCCGATTCCATCGCCCTTTACGCAGCAGCTAAACCGGTCTTCGTCATCGATGCCTACACCCGTCGCATCTGTGCTCGCCTTGGCCTGTCTGAGGAAAATGCCAGCTATGAAAATCTACAACGCCTCTTTATGGACAACCTGCCACCAGACCCTCAGCTATTTAACGAGTACCACGCCCTACTCGTGCGCCACGGCAAGGAGTTATGTCGTAAACAACCTCGCTGCGCCCCTTGCCCTCTGACCTCAATATGCCTTTACAACACCAGCACCACCCCAAATGCTTTATCTCCTCGCCCCCAGCTGTTATAATGCTACCCAAATCATCAGCCACTTTAAGGATAAAACCGTGCTCAATCCCCGGTGGGATCAATCACATAAACGGCGAGGCGAGCCCAATCGACGTGGGGCTGTAAAGCACAGTGGTCAGGGCCGATTCACCTTGGCCATCTTCGCCCTTCTTTTCCTTATCTTCGCCATAGGTGGGTTATACTTTGGGTACCTTTTTCTCTCAACTCTGGGGTCCCTCCTCAGTGGCATCCCACGGCCGCTGCTTCCCTTCATCAGTTCTCCAGCAGGGGTGATCGATAGCTTTCCAACCTGGAAGAGCACTCAGAGGGTAAATATTCTCCTGCTAGGGATAGATCAGCGGGATGATGAAAGGGGACAGCCCACCCGCACTGATACAATGATCATCCTGACCATCGACCCTTATACTAAGTCGGCTGGTATGTTTTCCATCCCCCGCGATCTCTGGGTACCCATCCCCGGTCACGGCGAAAATAAGATTAACACGGCTAACTTCTTTGGCGATATGGGTAACTATCCCGGAGGCGGTCCAGCCCTGGCCGAGAAGACGGTAGAATACAACTTTGGCGTCAAAATAGATTATTACGCGCGCGTCGACTTCCACGGTTTCGAGAAGCTTATCGACGCTCTGGGAGGAATAACCCTTGACGTACCAAAACCAGTCAAGGATGACGAGTACCCTACGGGCAACTATGGTGTCATTCGGGTCCTCATCCCGGCCGGCTTACAAAGGATGGACGGGAGAACAGCCTTGCAATATGCCCGTTCGCGCCATGGGGATAACGATATTGCCCGTACCAGACGGCAACAGGAGGTGCTTTTGGCAGCCAGAAATGAGGCTATCGGACAGAATCTCCTGCCCAAGTTGCCCAGCATGCTGGGTATCCTGCGCGACGCTGTCAAAACCGACATCCCCCCTAACGACATCCTGGCCCTGGCCAAGCTGGGCAAGGACATCAACCCCAAGAACATCGCTCTCAGATCCATCGACGAGACGATGTTCGTGGAAAATTCCCCAATTTTCGGGGCCCTGATGCCCAAACGAGACGAAATCCGCAAAGTGATCGAAGAGGTCTTCTTCGACGCCCGTCTAAGAAAAGAGGCGGCAAGGGTGGAGGTATGGAACGGTACAAACCGCAACGGACTGGCCGCGGCCGTAGCCGAGGTGCTAAAACGACAGGGCTATAATATCGTCAATGTTGCCCAGGCTGATCGCTCTGATTATAGGGAGACCATAATTCTCGATCACACCGACAAGAGATACACTGTTGAACAGCTGGCTACCCTGCTGCACATCTCCAAAGCCAACATCCGGACGAGTAGCGATATCTCTCCCAACAGCGATATAGTGGTCATCTTAGGGGCAAATGCCAGGGTACCTGAATGAAATCACTGCTGCGTGCTGAATCTCCCCATCGCAAAGAGCAACATTAATACAGTGAACCCCACCACTACAGCCAGATCAACCTGAACCGAATTGAAGGAGATAGTCTCCATCACAGCCGAGGGAACACTCGGACGCAGAATGACCTGGCGTATCGGATCTACCCCATAGGCCACTGGATTCAGCTTGACTAATATTTCCATCCACTCCGGTAGGTTGCGCAGAGGGAACACGGCCCCACTGAGCATGAACAGAGGCAACAAGACAAACTGGGTGATCATCTGAAAGCCCTCCATGCTCCGTGTGCCAGCGGCGATAGCCACACCCAGAGAAGTTATGGCAAAACTTACCAGGAACATAAGAGGCAGAAGCTTCAAGATGATCGCCGGGGTAAGGGTGATCCCGAGGAAGGGTGCCAGCACCAACATCAAAGCACCCTGAACGACGGCCACGGTGCTTCCCCCCATCACCTTGCCTACAGCGATGGCCCAGCGCGGTACCGGCGCGACGAGTATCTCCTTGAGAAAGCCGAACTCCCTATCCCAAGCGATGGACATGCCACTGAACATAGAGGTGAACAGAATGGACATTCCCAGGACGCCAGGGAACATAAACTTAAGGTAATCGAAGCCTATAGCGTTGCTGCCTGGACCGATTCCAAAGCGCATTACTGGCGAGAGACCAGTACCAATAAGCAACAGCCATAAGATAGGCTGAGCCAGAGAGGTGACTACTCTGGCCTGGTCACGCTTTAGACGTAACAGATCACGAAGCCACATGATATAGATAGCCCTTAGGCTGTTCATCATCTTCCCTCCTCACCACCTCAGTGAAATCTGCGGCCGCCTCGAGCGCGCCAGATCAGACGGGCCCTGTCCATCCCATCGACCTCCTCATCGCGTATCTGGCGGCCAGTGAGCTTCAAAAAGACATCATCAAGAGTAGGACGACGCAGGCTCACCGACGTTACCCCTGTCTGCAAGCTGGATACTAAGCCAGGAATGAATTGCTCACCGTTGGACACCTCAAAACGGAGACCATCAGTACCCTGTTGAGCTTGAATATTGAAAATACGAGACAGTTCGTGCGCTGCCCGCGCATCATCGATCGTCTTAAGGGTAATCACATCGCCACCAACCAGGCTTCGCAAGCGCTCTGGGGTATCCAGAGCCACGATGCGACCATAATCGATGATAGCGATACGATCAGCATTACCCGCCTCATCCATGTAGTGCGTTGTAAGGAATATTGTAACCCCAGCCCGTTGGCGCAGATCGAGGATGTAGCTCCAGATATGACTGCGTGTTTGTGGGTCAAGCCCAAGCGTCGGCTCGTCGAGAAAGAGCACTTTAGGGTGATGCAAAATCCCTCGAGCGATCTCCAGTCTCCGTTTCATCCCTCCGGAGAAGGTCCGCACAATGCTATCACGACGATCATATAACTCCACCATCTTGAGGAGCTCCTCTACCCGTTGCCGGCGTATCAGTGCCGGTACATTATAAAGCACGCCATGGAAGTCTAGGTTCTCCTTGGCCGTCAGGCGATCATCCAGGGTAGTATCCTGGAAGACCAGACCAATAGAACGGCGAACTGCGTCCGGATGGGCGGTCACATCATAACCATCCAAGACGATTCGCCCAGAGGTGGGCTGCAGCAGGGTGCAAATAATATTGATGGTAGTGGTCTTGCCCGCCCCATTGGGGCCGAGAAAACCGAAGATCTCCCCCTCCTTGACCTCAAGAGAGATACCATCTACGGCCGTGAGGCCATTGAACTTCTTGACCAGGTTTTCTACTTCGATGATGCTCATTAAAACCCCCTCGATTTATAATCACGATTGCCGTCCACTGCAATTGGGACGAGACGGCCGCGCTGTTCTCTCTACTGAAGCAACCAGATGGCCGCTCTTTCCCCCAGATAGGCCAGGAAGATAAGCTTCGCCGAATTCCCCAATCCACAAGCCAACCAGAACCTTCCCACTGGATAGGAAAGACTGCCAGCCACGATCCCAATTACATCGAAGAAAGGGTTGGGAATAGCTGCCAGAAAAAGCAGAGCCAGAAATCCGTAACGGCGCAGCCACGCTTCCGCCTGCTGCCATCGCTCACTATGGCGTGAGATCAATAAAGCTTTACCGCCATAGCCGGCCAGGTAGCCGGTGAGTTCGCCCGTGGCTGCTCCTAGCCCAGCACAGATGCCTACCAGAAGAGGCGACCAGAGGGCCCCCGCCGCTATCACCGTGGCGAAGCCCGGGAAAGGGAAAAGAACCGTCGAAGACGAGAGGAACATAATGAAGAAGATGCCCAGGTAACCATAATCGGCTAAGCTGGCTATATTTGGCCTGGCCAGCACTAAATAAATGCTCAAACCGACTATACTCAGGATGACAAGGACTAACGTAGCCTTTTGTATCCTCACCAGTTGTTCAGGATCTAAACGAAGCAATGCTCACTCACCCTCTGATAGAAATCAATAGCCATAGAGATTACAAGAGGCCCTACCCCTCCTCAGGTTTAGGAAATAGGCTCCAAGAGGTCTATTCCTTGCAATCTAAGCGAAGCCGTGTTAACTTTTACATTAAATACCGACATGGCGCAATTGTCAACGTTGGAGTGAAATTGATTGCTTTGGGATATTCTTTCGTTGGTGCTTAGCCTGGGGATAATTCTATGGGCGGCGGACCTCTTCACCAACTCCATTGAGTGGGTTGGACATAAGCTCCACTTCAACGAGGGGATAGTGGGGAGTGTCTTGGCTGCTGTGGGCACGGCACTGCCGGAGACGTTGATCCCTATCGTCGCCGTGTTCCTGGCCAGAGGCGTTAAACATGGTCACGATGTGGGCATGGGAGCTATCCTGGGAGCACCATTTATGCTATCTACCTTGGCCATGTTCGTGACCGGACTCGCTGTAGTGTTGTACAGCTGGTCAGGGAGGAGAGCTACTACTTTGAGCATCAACCCTAAGGTGCTATGGCGGGACGTACGCTTTTTTCTCGCCGTTTATCTAGTGGCTGTAGCCGCGGCGTTCTTCGCCTCACCGGCCATTAAGGTGATCATTGCTCTGGGGTTCTTGCTCATCTACGTTTTCTACGTCTACCGGCATGCCATCGAGGGTGGGGAGCTCATCGATGCCAACCATCTCAGTCCCCTTCACTTCGCCCGCAATGCGGACAACCCACCACTAGCCCTGGTCATTCTCCAAGTATTAGCTGGGCTTGGGCTGATGATGGGCGGAGCATACCTCTTCGTGAATGGTACCAGTGCTGTTGCCGAAACGGTTCGGCTGCCAGCCCTTATCCTTTCCCTGATTATAGCTCCAATCGCCACTGAGCTGCCGGAGAAGTGTAACAGCATCCTCTGGGTACGTGACGGCAAAGATACCCTGGCCTTGGGCAATATCACCGGGGCAATGGTCTTCCAAAGCTGCATCCCCGTGTCCTTTGGTCTCATCTTCACTGATTGGAGCGTCACCACCCGCAACCTGGATGGTTTCGTCAGCGCGGCCATCGCCCTTGGCGCCACAACATTTATCTTTGGCACTATGTCCTGGCGCGGTCGTCTAACAGCACCCTTGTTGCTGACAGGCGGACTCTGGTATCTCCTCTACCTGTCCTACCTGGTCATAAGATAGAACTGTTCTCCCCACAACAGGGGGTTCCAAGGGGGCACTGCCCCACTGCTGGGATGACCCGGGGGACACAGCCTATCCAATTTCCCCCACTGGAGTAAGGGGAGGTCAAGGAGGGAACACCCTCCTTGGAGGGTCCTAGGGCTCCGCCCTAGTTCAATCCCCCCTTCTCCCGTCCTCCTCCGGAGGAGGACGGGAGAAGGGGTGTAGGGGGATGAGGGCGTCTTCCCCTTGAACCCCCTGCGGGGATTTGGGGGAGATATGCAACGCTCTCTTCTGTATCTATCGACTTACTTCGAACATACTGCTAGAATAAGAGAGAAGGGATTCGAAGGCTGGCCGCGGTTGGTTCGCTAGATAAAGGCCAAAAAAAATGAGGGCTATCCCGCTCATCTCGAAGTCGCTGCTCCTGGCACTGTTCCTCTGGGGCGTAACACTAGGTATGGCCTGGGCCAACGGGCCACGTATAGACCTGGTCACAATTAAAGGAGTCATTGACCCCCTCACTGCCCAGTATCTCTGTCGTGCCATCGATAAAGCAGAGCAAACCGGTGCTGAGTGCCTGATAATCCAGCTGGATACGCCGGGTGGGCTGGACACTTCCATGCGCGCTATGATGCAGAAGATGCTCAACTCTACAGTACCTGTGATTGTCTACGTCTATCCATCCGGAGCACGCGCCGCCTCAGCCGGAATGTTTATCACCTTAGCCGCCGATGTAGCGGCAATGGCCCCCGGCACAAACATAGGAGCAGCCCATCCCGTCTCCGTAGGTGAACAGGTCGATAAAACGATGACTGAGAAGGTAACTAGTGATGCAGCGGCTACTGCTCGAGCGATTGCGGTGCGGAGAGGACGCAATGCAGCCTGGGCCGAAAAAGCAGTGCGGGAAAGCGCCTCTATCACAGATAAAGAAGCGCTGGAGAATGGAGTCATTGATCTCATCGCCGTCAACCTCGCTGACCTATCGGCCAAGCTCGATGAACGTACAGTGGTGACAGCTGGCGGAGAAAGGACCTTACGAACCAGGGAGGCTGCAATCGTCCCAACGCCGATGAGCTTGCCAGAGACGTTATTGCACACTATCGTCGATCCGAATATCGCTTACCTCCTTTTGACCATCGGCATTTGGGCCATCATCGCCGAATTTTATCACCCGGGAGCCATCATCCCGGGCATCACTGGCGTCATCTGTTTGATTTTAGCCTTTGTTGCTTTCGAGAGTCTACCGCTGAACTGGGGAGGGCTGGCCCTTGTCATTGTGTCTATGATACTCTTCATTGTAGATCTCAAGTCTCCCAGTCATGGGGTACTGACGGGAGGGGGCATTATCGCCTTTATTCTGGGCTCCCTTATGCTCTTCAGTCCATTGACCCCTATGGCCCCGACCATGCCTGAAATACGCGTAAGCTGGTGGTTAATCACCGCTATGACTGCTGCGGTATCAGCCTTCTTCATCTTTGCCCTTGGTGCCGGGCTGCGGGCCCAACGGGTGCGACCTACCAGCGGCGTGGAGAGCCTCGTCGGGATGACAGGAATAGCCATATCAGATTTAGATCCGACCGGCATCGTGCAGGTGCAAAGCGAGGAGTGGAGCGCGACAACCAGCGGGGAAATGATCAAAGCTGGGGAAAGGGTGCAGGTAGTGGCTGTTGATGGACTGCGGTTACGAGTATGCCGCAGCGCGTGATGGCCAAAGACGAAAGGAGAAGGCAAAATGGAAGCATTAATCTGGATTATCATCCCCCTACTTCTCATCATAGTGTTGGCCACGATGGCTATCAAAATTGTACGCGAGTATCAGCGCCTGGTTGTTTTTCGTTTGGGTCGCTGCATCGGCAGTAAGGGTCCAGGGATCGTCCTGTTGATCCCTATCGTTGATCAACCGGTATGGGTCGACCTGCGGGAGCTTTTCCTCGAGATACCACACCAAACATGCATCACGAAGGACAATGCGCCGATCGCCATCGATTTCCTGATCTACTGGAAGGTCGTCGATCCTACACTAAGTGTCGTGCAGGTCAAAAACTTCGCCGGTGCCAGCCAGGGGATAGCCACCACCACCCTACGAGCCGTCATCGGTGATATCTTGCTGGACGATGTGCTGGCTAAGAGGGAACAGATCAATCAGGTGCTGCGTGTAAAACTGGATGAGGTCACCGAAAGGTGGGGCGTCAAGGTTACTACGGTAGAAATTCGCGAGATCCTGCCCCCTAGAGAGGTACAGGAGGCGATGAACAGGCAAATGTCGGCTGAACGCAATCGTCGCGCAATGGTTACCGAAGCCGACGGCAAACGCGAGGCGGCCATCAAGGTTGCCGAAGGGGAAAAACAATCGGCCATCCTTAGGGCTGAGGGAGATCGCCAGGCAGCGATCCTGCGCGCTGAGGGCTTCGCCATGGCCCTGGATAAGATCTTCGCCGTAGCCAAAACTATAGATAGTAAGACCATGAGCCTCCAATACCTGGAAACGCTTAAGACGCTTGGCGCCAGCCCAGCCACCAAGTACATCTTCCCTATGGAGTTCACTAACTTGCTACGACCCTTTATCAAGCACACGGAAGAAGTCAGCGTGGCGATGGCCAATGATGCCCGGGAAGATTCCGCTTGATAGCAAATGTTCAGAACCAGCCCGTACTAGAAAAAACAACAGGCGATGATATAATGGCCTCAATATAAAGCCCCGGGAGAGCACAACAGGTGCCCACTGATGAACGACAACGAGGGAGATTGCCAGCAACCGATTGGCTACTTCCAGCCTTTATCCTGGGTTTGGCCTTATCGGCCACTCTTCTGCTCGCGCACGCCTGCTCCTCTCTTCTGATGATGACCAGTTCCACAGTCTCACCGACGCCGACCGCGACCGTAATAGCCCAACCCACCAGTATGCCTACGCCGACACTGCTGCCCAGTCCAGCACCTACCACTACCCCAGAGCCGACCATCTATATCATCCGACCTGGCGACACGCTCTCAGCCATAGCTGCCAGATATGGCGTCTCCATCGAAGACCTGGTCCGGATGAACGACATCATTGATCCTAACGCTATCATACCAGGACAAAAGCTGCTCATACCAAGGCGCTCCTAGGAGGGTCAGCCGGCTGTTATAAGATCCCTATGACAGAAAGCCCGCGATCCAAAAATCGCGGGCTTTCTTTGCACCTGAAGCCCCTTTGGGCGCCACAGGATAGTTTTTCACAACGATGAACAGACTCAAGAAGTCGGCGATGATATGAAGTCTGACCAGCCTCCCTTCTCCCTCATCCTGAACCAGCTGCGGTGAGGGAATACATGTTTACCAAACCCTTCTACATCGATCACAGCAGCCGCATGCGTCGGCGACTCGATCGTCACAATTATCACGCGATCCCCGCTCTTTAGGGCATCTATCCTAACAGTGCGCGGACCGGCCCTGACAATCGTTTTCTCGGTCACCTCATAAGGGCCGCCGCTGACGCTCTTATCGTTAGGATCAATGGTGATGCTGTTCGAGCTTACAGCCGTCGCCCGGCCGGGGATGATCCTCACCTCTATCCTCTTGCCCTCCTTGTTCGTGAGGGCGAACTGTCCACCCAGGAAATGATCAAACCTTTCGCCCGGCGCGATACCCTTCAGTTCACCAAATAGAAGGCGTTCTGGCAAGACACTGGAAGGAGGGATAAATCTTCTCTCTCCTTTCGGTCTAGCACCCAGGGTAGCCTCTACGGTTTTCTCCTGCCCATCCCTCATCACCTTGAGGGATACCTTATCGCCAACATGCAATGCGCTTAGCTTATCTACCGCTTCTCTGGCCGTGGCTATCGCTTGTCCATTTATGACCGTAAGAACATCACCCTTCTCCAATCCGGCCTTAGCCGCCGGACTGTCCGCGATAACCCGGACAACAACTGCCCCTTTAGCCACTGCTGGCGTCTGACCGTGCTCTTTGACCTTGCTAGCATCTCGCAATAAAACCCCCAGCCAAGGCATCTCACTTCGAGGTGCGCTGGGCGTGGCTGTGGCTGAAGATGTTGGAGTAGATCCTTCGAAGGCATTTATTATGTTAGCCTTACAACCCACAGCCACCAAGCCAAGTAGGATCGCCAATATCAGTATCCCAAGGTAAACCCTCTTCATAGATTGTTCTCCTGCATCAAAATTAGTTGGCCAAAACTCAGCCCAAGCGAATAGTTTCTTACTTAAGTGATTCCACAATCTTGATCAATTCGTCAAGCGGTGCCGCCGTATCCACCGAGATGATCACCCCATCTCGCCGAGTACGCAGGATATGAACAACGTTTTGGCCATCAGACCGTCGTTCGTACCACCATTCCCTTCCACCGATGAGTAACCGCTTTTGAGCCAAATGTCCAAGACGCATTCCTCCCAGATCCGAGCGACTGCTTTGCCAAAGGCGTATCTTGCGGCCATCCTTGGTCACATAAGAGATATCAACCTCATTGATCCTATCTGTTGGCCCCACGCTCTCCAGATTTAAACGCTCCAATCTTGCTCCGGGGGGTAGATACTCCGGCAAATGTACCTCGAAAGTGGTCTGAGCCTTGGCCCGCTCTAGCGCCCGTGCCAGCCTTCCCCCTTCACCGCTTAACTTCTCACCAGGACTATTCGTCTTTAGCGTGGCCGTTGACACACTATCACCTTTCAGGGGGGAGATTGTATAGCCAAACTGAGGCGTAGCCGAGCCTATCGCCCTTTGGGGCCACCTCCATCCCAGCCAAAGCACTCCCGCCAGCACCACCACGACTCCAAGCGTCACAAAACTGAGAAGGAGGCGTCCAAAGTGGAGGCTCCACAGCGATCTGAACGAATTACGACGTTCTATACTTGCAAGGACCCTTTGACGTAAATCGGCCGAAGGTTGAGGCGTGAGCACGTGCTGTAGCAGAGATTGAATCTGCCGGTAACGAGCCAGCATGGTGGCACACGAAGGACATCCCATCAGGTGACTGATAAGCTGCTGACGCTCACGCTCACTCAAGGCGTCATCTATATAACGTGAGAGCAATAATTTATAAGCGGGACATCCCATCTCCCTTTCCTCCGCTCACACGCCCATAAATCTGAACGAACATCTCCCGTGCCCTGGATAGCCTCGTCCATATCGCCCCCTTGGAGGTGCCCAGAATTTCGGCGATCTCCTCAACGGAGAAACCCTCCACAGAGCGCAGGATCAGACAGGCCGCATATTGCGGTGGCATCTGAGCCAAGGTGCAACGCACCAGCTCGGCCTCGGCCATCCTACTCAGCTGGTTGCTCTCTGAATCAACACTTCCGCCATACCCCCTCTTTAGCAGGAACCAGGAGAATAGCCGTTTTCGCCGCAGCAGATCAAGACAGGCGTGAGAGGCGATGGCGTAAAGCCACGGCTCCAGGCGACTATCGTCCCGCAGACGGGATATATTCTGGAAGGCCCGCAGGAACGTATCCTGGACGATATCCTCAGCCTGCGTCTGATCGCCCAGCAGTCGGTAGGCATACCTGTGAATGGCTTCACCATAACGCTCATAGATGAGCGCAAAGGCCGTCGCCTCTCCCCTCCGAGCCCTTCCCAGCGCCTCATTCACCTGGACTATCTCGCCTTCCATCGCTGTCTCATCGTTCCTGATCTTACTATAGTATGACGAACAAATAACGCAAAACCTTACAAAAAGTATACCCATGGACTTCTATAGTACTACCGTCTGGGCCAATTAGTACTATTTTCCTATTGCGAGCCACCCAAGAAAGGTGTAGATTTTAACCAGAGGCAGGCTTCTGTAGCCATCGCCCTATCGGTTTCTAATAAGTCTTTGATCAAAGGAGGAAAGATGAGGAGGAGATTTATTTGGGTGCTCATTCTAGCTACCCTGCTGATCGCTGGTACAGTAATGGTGAATGTCCCCAGCGCCTCAGCGGCGGTAGATTGGTGTGAGTCGCACCTTGCTCCAATGAGCACGACAGCTGAAGCCCAGATCGTAGGCACCCCGGCCAGTGACATCCAGAGTCAGCACATCATCAGCGTTCCCTCCGTCGCTGTCTCGACAGAGAAGGGTGGCAGCAATCCCCACAAATAGCTTAGCCGGATTGGACGCTATTTTGTTATTGGGCAGCCAACCCAGGTGTTCGGCGGCCGGAGGTAAAAAGGGGTAAGGATGCACAGACTCTCTCTTGGCCTCGCAACTTACATTGGCAGCATGGTGCTGGCAGCGATAGTCTTACTTGTTTATTGCCTTTACACCTGGAAGGCAACGCCATTACCAAACGACCTGTTGCTGCCAGCAGTATTTACGGTTTTAATCGCGGTTGCCACCTGCTATCCGGTGATGATCTCGCCCCGTGTGAAGGTATCGGTAGCGACCGCTGCGCTCTTTGCTGGTCTCCTCCTCTTCGGAACTCCCACGGCTATCGTTGTGGCGGCTATCGGCAATGGACTAGGTAACATCGCTCTAAAGCGTAGTTGGTACAATACACTCTTCAATGCCAGTCAACACGCCGTGTGCGTCGGTCTCAGTGGATTAACCTATTACAGCCTAGTTCCGCAAGCAATACCGTTCTCCACCCTCTGGCAACAGAACATCATCGCCATGCCGCTGGCGGCGGCAATTATGTACTTGGCCAACACGCTGGCCGTTTCGGTAGCCGCTGGACTACAGCTCCGACAGGACCCATTACATTTATGGTTGACCGATCGCCGCTACGACGCCGCTCAACACGTGGCCCTCTTCCTCCTCGGCATCCTGGCCGCTTGGACCGCTCGCGATTATCCGTGGACCATCATGCTGGTGATCGTGCCGGTAGCGATCGTCTATCTCTCCTTCAAGAATAGCCTCCAATTACGCCTCCAGACCAAGGAGGCCATGGAGTCGCTGGCCGATGTCGTAGATATGCGCGATCCCTATACTTACGCTCATTCTCAACGTGTGGCTGAATACGCTGCCGAGATAGCGACTGCTATGGGGCTCTCCCACGAAGAGATTGACCTGATTCGCTCTGCCGCCCGTGTCCACGATGTGGGTAAGATCGGTGTCAGAAGTTCCATCCTTATCAAGCCGGGGCGCCTTGACCCGACAGAGTGGGCAGAGATGCAGAAACATCCCGAGATTGGCGCCGATATTGTGTCCAAATTCCCGGATTTCAGGCTGGGAAAGAACTTTATTCTCCATCATCACGAGCGCTATGACGGCAGCGGCTACCCCAAGCAGATTCCAAACAGCAAGATTCCTTTGGGCGCCCGCATCCTCGCTGTAGCCGATGCCTTCGACGCGATGACCTCTGATAGGCCTTATCGTGGCGCTCTAACTCCCGAACGGGCGGCTTTTGAGCTGCAAAGGCATAGCAGTACACAGTTTGACCCGCAGGTTGTCTCCGCGCTCCTGAAAGTGCTATCCATTAGACCACTGCTCAGAGAACCAGTTGTGGCCAGCCAATCTTTGCCGGCAGCCAGCTAGCCCTGGCCAAACGACTCTCAGCCCTGTGGCGTCAGAATTTGCACCTCCACACTGCTTAGCCGCTTAAACCTCTCCGCATCAGCTGCTGATCCAGCGATGCTCCCGTAATGCATGGGAACTGCTACCTTCGGATTAATCGCTGCGGCGGCTTCGACGGCCTCCCCAGCCGTCATAACGTAGACACCACTGACGGGTAAGAGGGCTACATCGGTCTTTATATCCCGCATCTCGGGGATGAAATCGGTATCACCGGCGTGGTAGATGCGCACACCCTTGACAGTGACGATGAAGCCAACCTTAGCATCTTCCTTCGGATGGTAGAGCACCCCCGGACTGCGGAACTTATTCACGTTGTAGGCTGAGACAACCTCAATGGGTATACCCTGCACCGTCAGCATATCACCCGGTTTCACCGTTTTGATTTGCCCCGCAAGTTCCTTCGCACAAGCAGCAATGGTCACGATGACCGTATCATTTTTCCTGATTTTGGCTATATCCTCCTTGGAACAGTGATCAAAATGTTCGTGGGTGACCAGGATCAGGTCTGCCGGCTCCTTCTCCCGTTTCAATTGCCAGGGGTCAATATAGATGGTCTTCTCCCCGCTGATCTTGAAACCAGCATGGCCGAGCCACTTGATGTTCTCAAGCATCCTACTACCTCCTCAAAATAATTTGTAAGCCTCGAGAAGGTTTGCTGAACTACCTCTCCTCAATACCATTATAATCCATGTTTCAATCCCCTTACGAGGATTGCCTTCTTTTACCCATGGCAGAAAGTTCTGCCAAAGGAGGATCAAGGGGTAGCGGCACTACCCAAAGCTTGACCAGAAGCCGCAAAGTTAGTTAGTATGAGATTGTTACAATAGGGATGCATCATGGGGTTGCGAAGCGTCTCTGAACGCCTTTTTGCTAACAGGTGGGATAGATACGTGAACAGGTTAAGAGCCATTTTCTTTGACTGGGATGATACACTCTGTTACGTTAAGCCACATCGCTATGATACCTTCGGAGCAGTCTTGGAGAAATTCGGCTACAACATCAGCGATTCCGCCCTGATCTGCGCCGAAGCGGCCATCAGGTCTGGGGCTATCTTACCCAGCGAGCAGTATGTAGAAGCACTCTGTAGCCAGCTGCGTCTGCCTGAACCCGTGCTCCGAGCCACCACTCAAGCCTTCCAAGAACGTGAGCTGGTCAAGGAAACGCTGCTTTTCGAGGATGCTATACCGGTAATCCAGTCCCTGCGGTCTCGGGGGTTGAGATTGGCTGTGGTATCCAACAACTCGGAACAAAGGTTAGCCGAGTTAGCCAGGCAGTTTGCTCTTACCCCATACCTGGAGCTCATCGTCTCATCAGAGATCGTTGGGGTTGGCAAGCCCGATGGACGTATCTTCCAATATGCCCTGGACCAGCTCGGCATAAGTGCCGATTGTGTCCTACACTTAGGCGATTCTTACGAGGCCGACGTCATAGGTGCCCGAGCAGTAGGGATCGCCCCAGTGCTGATAGATCGGCGTCACTGTTACAGTGAGGTGGACTGCCCGCATTTGGATAATCTGGCTGACTTAATTCCATTGATGATGGAGCGCTTCGACCTCGATTAAACAAGGGGTACTATGCCTGAACAATCCGAACAACGTCTTATTTACAATGGCAAAACCAAAACGGTATACGCTGAATCCGGTAGCGATGACATCATCATCGCATTCAAGGATAACGTGACCGGCTGGCCGGATGGCACACCAGATCCGGGAGGTAATTTCATTGTCGGCACCATTCCCGGAAGTGGGAAAAAGAATCTAACGATAACCATGGCCTTTTTCACCCTCCTGCGCCAGGCCGGTATCGCCACCCCAATAATACAGCAGTTGGATGAATGGCAAATCCGTGTAGAGGCCCTGAAACTGATACCGTTAGAGGTCATCTGCCGTAATCAAGCGACCGGGTCCTTTGTCCGCCGCTATGGAGAGTTTGTACAGGAAGGGCAGCCGTTGGATGGTCTGATTGAGTTCACGCTCAAGGATGACCTTCTAGGAGACCCCCTTATTACAGAAGAAGCAGTGCGCAAGCTGTCCATCATAGATGCGGCTGAGATCGAGCAGATCAAAAGGACGGTAAGACAGGTGAATTCCGTTATGCAATGCTTTCTGGCGCCATTGGGCATCGAACTCTGGGATTTCAAACTGGAATTTGGACGACGCCCCAATGGTGAACTGGTGGTAAGGGATGAGATTTGCCCCCCGTACGGCGCGTTTTCGCCGT
>JAMCVK010000016.1 GCA_023475225.1 Chloroflexota bacterium | reverse complement strand
ACTATGGCAGCAGCGCGGTGTTCGGAGTTGTATTCATCGCGCAAACAAAACTTGCCTTATGGCCCTGAAATGAGTATGATTAGCAACAATGACGTTGCGATTCAGCAGCAACGAGGGAACATTGCGGGTGGGCCATAGCAAAATGAAGCGTCAACTGGCCGCACTCCCCCTGGGAGTGCGCGATATTTTATTTGCGGAGGCAGCAAGGAGGACTGACCTTCAAACAGGGCTCCGTCGCCTTTTTGAGGGGTGGGGCTATTCTGAAATCGTTACGCCAACTTTCGAATATGCTCAGACAATGGAGATCGGCGCCGGTCCCGCCCTCCTTCAAGAGATGTACCGCTTTCTCGATCGGGAGGGACAACTACTGGCTCTGCGCTCTGACATTACCACCTCCGTCGCCCGCATCGTCGGCACTAAGCTGCTGGACCAACCCAAGCCCCTGCGTTTCTACTACATCGCCAACGTCTTCCGTCACGAGGAGCCACAGGCTGGTCGTCAGAGGGAGTTTTATCAGGCTGGAGTGGAGTTGATCGGCTCTGAAAGACCAGAGGCTGATGCAGAGGTCGTTGCCCTGACGGTGCGATCGCTGCAAGTGGCTGGGCTGAACAACTTCCAGCTTAATCTGGGACATATCGGCTTCTTTAAGGGACTCACCGAAGATTTAGCCCTTTCGCCCTCTGAGGTGGGGCTGGTAAGAGCAGCTATCGATCGCAAAGATGCCGGTGCCCTTCGCTCCCTTCTGCTCAGCCTCGGTATAGGCGAAAGGGAGAGAAGGGTGCTTACAGAGCTGCCATGCCTGTGTGGAAGAAGAGAGATAATCGAGAAAGCGCACTCGCTGGCCATAAACCCGCGCTCTGAACAGGCGATCAAGAATTTGGCTGAGATATACGAGTATCTAGATGACCATGGCCTGGTCGAGCATATCATCATTGACCTCGGTGAGGTCCGAGGCATGGAGTACTATACCGGGATGATGTTCGAGGGGTTCGTGCAAGGATTGGGTTTCTCTGTCTGTAGCGGTGGCCGCTACGATGACCTCATCGGCCGCTTCGGCCAGCATGCCCCGGCCGTTGGGTTCGCCTTGGGGCTGGAGCGGGTTCTGCTGGCCCTGGATAAGCAAAATGAAAAGCCCCCAACGGCGCAGGTTGCATCAGAGGTGCTGTTGAGCAACCACGCTGGACAGCGAGGGTTAGCCCTCGCCGAAACCTTGCGTGGAAAGGGGTACCGCGTTGAGGTTGAGGTCCTGGGACGAGCTAAAGATGAACTACTCACCTATGCTGGGCAAAAGGGGATCAAATACGTTGTACAGGCTGGTGAAGTTCTCAAGATATGGACGTCTGGACGTTGTATCAGCCGGGATTGGATGGAGGTGGGGGAGGTGGAGCAGTGGCAGGCATAACGGTCGCCCTACCTAAAGGCAAGCTTCTGGATGGATCGCTTCAGCTCTTCCAAGCGATGGGTTCTCCTTCTCTGGCTGCGGCTAAAACCTCCCGTCGGCTCATCTTCCAGGAGCCGGAAGGTGGCCTTCGGTTCATCCTGGCCAAGCCGAATGATGTGCCCATCTATGTCGAGTATGGAGCGGCCGATATGGGGATAGTCGGTCGGGATGTTCTCTACGAGAGCGAACGCGATGTCTATGAGCCCCTCTCTCTGGGCTTTGGCTTCTGTCGTCTCGTAGTGGCCGGTCCTCCGAGCATGGCCGCTAAGGATTTGCGGCTGTGTTCTAGCCTGCGTATAGCCACGAAGTATCCTCGCCTGGCCCGTCGTCATTTCCTGGAGAGGGGAATATCGGTGGAGGTGGTGCCGCTTACGGGATCAGTGGAGATCGCCCCTGCTGTTGGCCTGGCTGACCTTATCGTTGACCTGGTGGAGACGGGGAGAACCCTGCGCCAGAATGGATTGGTCGAGATCGAGCAGGTTATGGTCTCCGAGGCCTGCTTGATCGTCAACCGGGCCAGCCATAAACTCCATTTCGCCACCATCAGTCAGATCATCAATCAAATCGCCTCCAGGACATCAGCTGTGAGGGGGATGGGGCAATGATCAGGATCATCGACGATATAGAGTTGGCTAAGCGAACCATCCTCCGCCGCCGTCCCATCGGGCAAGTAGAGGCGCCCCCAGCGCTGGCGGCCGCAATAAGGCATATCTTCGGCATGGAGCTCATGCCCAGTGAGGCGGTCGAGCATATCCTCCAGGAGGTGCGTGCCAGGGGGGATGCGGCTCTTCACGAGTACAACCGGCGGATTGACGGTGTACAGCTTCCCTGTTTGGAGGTGACCACTGCCGAGGTGGAACTGGCTTGCAGACATGCCAACAAGGATGTGCTTGAGGCCTTATCCCTGGCGGTTGAACGTCTGCGCGCCTTCCACTTGCGGCAGTGCCGGAACTCCTGGATGGAGTGGTCGGCAGGTGGGGGGATGGGACAGATGGTGCGTCCCCTGGAGCGCGTTGGGATCTATGTCCCCGGTGGCCGAGCTGCCTATCCCTCCTCTTTGTTGATGGCAGCTGTGCCGGCGCGCGTGGCTGGTGTAAAAGAGCTCATTGTCACTTCGCCGCCGGCCGCTGACGGTCGCCTCTCAGAGAGCGTGCTTACCGCAGCACGCCTGGCTGGCGTTAATCGTATCTTCAAGGTTGGTGGGGCCCAAGCCATCGCTGCTCTCGCCTATGGCACGGAGTCGGTGCCCCGTGTGGATAAGATCGTCGGTCCGGGCAATCTCTTCGTCGTGCTGGCGAAGCGTAAGGTGTTCGGCGATGTGGACATAGACCAGCTGCCTGGTCCGACAGAGACCTTGATCATCGCTGATGGGGGGGCCAATCCCACCTTCGTAGCAGCCGATTTGCTGGCTCAGGCTGAGCACGACCCCCTGGCTTCGGCCATCTTGATCACTGATTCACCTGAGCTGGCTCAGTCTGTTTCTAGAGCATTAGAGGCGCAGTTAGCGGAGCTAACGAGGGCCTCCATAGCGGCCGAATCCCTCCAGTCCAATGGTGGAATCATCCTTGTAGCAGAGTGGAACCAGGCTGTCGAACTGGCGAATTGTTACGCCCCGGAGCATCTCTGCCTGTTGACGAGGGAGCCCTGGAACCTGCTGGGGAAGATTCAGCACGCTGGTGGGATCTTCGTAGGCGAGTATTCCCCCGAAACCATCGGCGACTACATAGCCGGGCCAAGTCACATTATGCCCACGGGAGGCACAGCTCGCTTCTTCTCCCCGTTAAGTGTAGACGATTTTGTGAAGACTATCAGCGTGGTAGCCCTAACCAGGGAGGAATTTAAGAGGTTGGGGCCGCCGGCAGCCATCCTGGCCGAGGCGGAGGGGCTGACTGCTCACGCTATGGCTGTGCGGAGACGCCTGGAACACTAAAAATCTAGGGAGATAAAAGGTGATGGATATCCTTGATTTGGTGAGGCCAGAGGTCAGGGGGGTTCGTCCCTATACCCTGCGCCATCACACCTGTCAGATCAAGCTGAATCAGAATGAGAATTCCTTCGATTTCCCCTCGAAACTGAAAGAAGAGGTTTGGCGTCGAGTGCAAAATCGGCCGTGGTCGCGCTATCCAGACTTCTTTGTCGCGGAGATAACGCAAGCACTAGCCAGATACGCGGGGATGCCAGCTGAGGGGGTCCTTGTGGGCAATGGTTCCAATGAGTTGTTGCAACTGACCTTTATGACGATGGTGGGGCGGGATGATCGGGTGCTCATCCCCGTGCCGACCTTTCCTCTCTATAAGCTGCTCGGAACAGTACTGGGGGCACAGGTGATAGAGATACCTTTGGCTGGAGAAGGCTTCGCCCTGCCTACGGACGAACTTATGAGAATGGCTGAGGAGTATAAGCCGAAGATGATCGTACTGTGTACGCCGAACAACCCGACGGGTTCAGCCTATAGAGAGGAAGAGATCGTCCGCATCATTGAGGGGAGCCGGGCGCTGGTCGTTCTCGATGAGGCCTATCACGAGTTCGCCGAACAGAACCTTCGTCACCTCCTCGATCGCCACGGCAACGTTGTTATCCTGCGTACCTTTTCTAAGGCCATGAGCATGGCTGGGCTACGGGTTGGCTATCTTCTGGGCAACCCGGCCCTGGTGGTGGAGATGGGCAAGGCCAAGCTTCCCTACAGTTTAAATATCTTCTCCCAGGAAGCGGCCCTGGTGGCTATCGAGCATGTGCATCTGCTGCACGAGCGGGTCAAGCAGATTTGCCAACTGAGGAACCAGTTATATGACAGACTGAGGGCAATCGATGGGGTTCACCCGCTCCCCTCCAGCACCAATTTCATCCTCTGTCGCTTGGCCAAACCGGTCAAGCAAGTCTTTGCTGATTTGGCCGAAGCGGGTATTTTAGTGCGTGATGTGAGTGCCGAGCCCCAACTGCACGACTGTCTGCGGATCAGTGTTGGTAGCCAGGAGGAGAACGAGACCCTGGTGGCTGTCTTGTCCGAAATAATGGCGAAGGAGTGATGGTTATGCGCACTGGCCAATTGGAACGGAAGACGACAGAGACCACCGTTAAGGTGGAGATTGAGCTTGATGGGAAGGGATCATATCAGGTTGAGACAGGGGTACCATTTCTCAATCATATGCTGGCCCAGTTCGCTAAACACGGCCTTTTCGACTTGAGCGTTGAGGCCAAGGGAGACCTGGCCGTGAATGATCACCACACTGTTGAAGATGTGGGCATTTGCCTGGGGCGAGCCATTAAAGAGGCCGTCGGGCGAGAGTGGCAGATTGCCCGTTATGGGGCGGCCATCGTGCCGATGATGGAATGCCTGATCCTGGTAGCCATGGACCTCGGTGGGCGACGCCATCTATCTTTCGATGTTGACTTCCAGGCGGAGCGGATAGGAACTTTTGAGACGGATCTGGTGCGGGAGTTCTTTGATACCCTCGTCTCTAATGCGGATCTTACTCTACACATCAGGTCACTCCAGGGCGGAAACGCCCACCATAGTGCTGAAGCCATTTTCAAGGGCTTTGGGCAGGCCTTGAGTCAGGCTAGCACTATTGAGCGACGCGTACAGGGCGTTCCTTCAACAAAAGGGACTATCGGATGATCGCCATCATTGATTATGGGATGGGCAATCTCAGGAGCGTCGAGAAGGCGCTTACTTGTGTTGGTGGCCAGCCCTTCATCACCAGCCGTGCCCAGGACATCCTGACGGCCGAGGCTTTCATCCTCCCCGGAGTGGGGGCCTTTGGGGAGGGAATGGAAAACATCAAGCGGTTGGGATTGGTGGAGCCGATCTGTGCTGTAGTGGAAAGGGGACGACCACTCTTGGGCATCTGCCTGGGGATGCAATTACTCTTCGGGGAAAGCGAGGAGCGGGGGGTTTATCGCGGTCTAGGATTGCTGGAAGGTGAGGTGAAGCGATTTCCCATCGGACTGAAGGTGCCGCATATCGGTTGGAATGAGTTGCGGATCGAGCGTCAATCACCTCTATTAAACGGACTGGCTAATGGGACCTTCGTGTACTTCGTTCACTCATATTACGTTGTTCCGGCAGATGCGTCGGTGGTTGTGGCGATGACCGAATATGGTGAGCGCTTCGTCTCCGTTGTGGCCAGGGCTAACATCTTCGGCGTCCAGTTCCATCCGGAGAAGAGTCAGCAGGCCGGGTTGACCATTCTGCATAACTTTGTCTCCCTCGCCAGCCATCTCATTGTGAAAGGAGGGTCAGCTTGCTCGTTATACCGGCCATAGACCTAAGACAGGGATGTTGCGTACGCCTGAGACAAGGACAGGCGACAGAGATGACCGTCTTCTCGGATGATCCCTTGGCCGTGGCTAGAAAGTGGGCGGACGAGGGTGCTCGATGGTTGCACGTAGTTGATCTTGATGGGGCCTTCGGCGAAGAATCATCTAACCTAACAGTGGTGGAACATATGGCCAGGGAGATAGGTGTGCCGATCCAGTTTGGGGGCGGGGTGCGGAGCCTGACTGCAGTCGAAGCTGTCCTTTCCCTAGGTGTACGGCGCGTCGTCCTAGGAACGGCAGCGGTCACTGATACGGCCTTGGTGGCCCAAGCCATAGCCAGGTATGGGGAAAGCATCACTGTCGGCCTGGATGTGAAGAATGACCGCGTGGCCATCCAGGGTTGGCAGGAGGATACGGCTGTTGAGGCGATCGAACTGGCCTGGTCCCTGCGACAATGGGGGCTTACGAGGGTGATCTACACGAACATCACCCGCGATGGAACGCTCTCTGGCGTGGATCACGTAGGGATCAAGAATATGCTGGAACGAACGGGTCTGCGCCTGATCGCTTCCGGCGGTATCGCTTCTCTTGATGACCTGCTCTGTCTAAAGGAATTAGAGCCCTATGGGCTGGAGGGAGCTATCGTTGGTCTGGCCCTCTATACTGGAGCCATCAAATTAAAAGAGGCGATAGAAAGTGTTGGCTAAACGGATCATCCCCTGTCTGGATGTAGATGCAGGGAGGGTAGTCAAGGGGGTTAATTTTGTCAGCCTGCGCGATGCTGGCGATCCAGTAGAGAATGCGGTCGTCTACGATCACGAGGGGGCTGACGAGATCATTTTCCTCGATATTACTGCCTCGTATGAACGCAGGGATATCATGCTGGAGACGGTGCGCCGTACGGCCGAGGCTATATTTGTCCCCTTCACTGTTGGTGGGGGCGTGCGCACCCTCGAGGATATCCGGGCCATCCTCAACGCAGGAGCAGATAAGGTTTCCATCAATACGGCTGCGGTGGAGAACCCCCGCTTTCTGACTGAAGCGGCCGACAGATTTGGCAGCCAGTGCCTCGTTCTGGCCATTGATGCCAGGCGCATGCGGGAGGAGAAGTCCGGAGCGCCTGTGTGCCTGCCTCGCTGGCGTGTCTATACCCATGGTGGGCGGAGGCCCACGAATCTGGAGGCGGTGGATTGGGCACGGCGGGGGGAAGAGTTGGGGGCTGGTGAAATTCTCCTCACCAGCATGGATAGAGATGGCACCCAGGATGGCTACGACCTGGAACTCACTCGGGCCGTGGCCGAGACTGTGCGTATACCAGTTATTGCCTCGGGAGGAGCAGGATGCCTGGAGCATTTCTACGCTGTGTTTACAGAGGGAAAGGCCGATGCTGCCCTGGCCGCTTCCCTTTTCCACTACCGACAGTTGGCCATCGGACAGGTGAAAGAGTATCTGGTCGCCAAGGGCGTGCCGGTGAGGCAGTAGCAATGACTACCCCGACAACGTCATGGATCGATCAACTCCGCTGGGATAAGCACGCCTTGCTGCCAGCCGTCGTCCAGGATGCCGCCTCCGGCCAGGTGCTTATGCTGGGCTACGTGGATCGTGACGCCCTGGAGAGGACGCTTGAAACTGGTAGAGTGCACTTCTGGAGTCGTCGGCGGCGCCGTCTTTGGCTGAAGGGCGAGACCAGCGGCCACTTTTTGCATCTGCAAGAGATTTGGGTTGACTGTGATGCTGATGCCCTGTTGCTGAAGGTGCATCCAGAAGGGCCGACCTGTCACACCGGTGAGGTGAGCTGCTTCTATAGGCGAGCCTATGGTCCAGGAGAATAAGGGTGAGGGAAGGGAGTATCATCGAGCAGGTCTACGACGTAATCATGGATAGAAAGAGGAATCCGCGGCCGGATTCCTATACGAATCGTCTTTTAAGCGAGGGACAGGACCGCATCCTGCAGAAGGTTGGAGAGGAGACGATCGAGTTCATCCTGGCGGCCAAGAGTGATGGCAAGGAAAGGGTCATTGCCGAGATGGCCGATCTCGTCTATCACCTGCTTGTGGCCATGGCCTACCACGATCTCACCCTAGCTGAGGTCTCAAGCGAACTGCGACGCCGGATGAAGTCCTAGGTTCAATCCTCAACGGCCCGGCGCATGGCCCAAAGGTTGACTTCTGGCGTTTGGGTGGGCACTGAGCAGCCTGGAGCCAGCAGGAAGCGGCGTCCAGCGGTTTGTTCGATGGCCTGACGTGCCTCCTGTTTCACTACCTCTGGCAAGCCGTCTTTCAAAGTGATCTTCTCAGCGATGCCCCCCATGGCTGCCTTAGTCATCCGCCGCAGTCCATCAGCCAGGCTGGGATTCTCCGCTAGGGTGGCGGCCCAACTGATGGCCTGTACCGGATAATCGGCCAGGAGATCAAACATGATGTTGCGACCACAGTTATGCAGGACGTTGAAGACACCCTTGTCCTGGATCGCCTTCAGGACGATCAGATCGTATGGCCGCCCAAACTCACGATACTGCTCTTCGCTGAGCAGGTCGTAGCTGGCCCAACCGGTGGTGGCGAAGAAGATGCCAGCTGCGCCGCACTCCAGACAGAGCTGAGCGTAAGCGGCGAGAGTCTTGGCGATGACGGAAAGGGCGTGATGAAGATTCTGTGGATTCTCCTTCATGTGGGCGAGGATCACCTCAGGACTATTCCCGACCAGGTATTTGGTCACGGAGAGGGGTGAGAAGACGGTTTGAATGAAGAAGGCTTCGTCTTTCAGCTTGTCTCTTATCAGCTGCAGGGCTTGCAAGTGCTCGTTTAGCACCCCCTCGGTGGGATCAAGGACCGTAAGCTTATCCCAATCAGCACTGTTCTTCACCGCTGTGGTGAGACATTCGGGCCCTTTGTGGGGATCTGCAGAGGGAATGTACTGATTGCCCCAAGCCTCGGCGTAGTAGGTAGCCCTGGGGTTGACCTTAATGAAATCCAGGTTGTATTTCCAATAGCGCTCTAGGGTGGCCGTGGCCAGGTCTGCGGCCGACCATTCGCGCTGGTAGTCGTGTCCCCAGATGCTCAGGGGCACACGATCCGGCAGATTTCCTTGAAGAGCAGCTAACACTCGCTCAATTTTATTCATAAAGCGCTCCTTTAAGTCTGTGGTGAGGGTTCATTACAGGGGTTTTGCCCCTGGCTTCGCCGGACATGTTTTAGGGCTAGTATACATCTTACTTAAGTGAGGCTCAACTTTGACAAGTAGGTGGAACACCTGTTAATCTTCCCTCAAAACCGCTGTCGGCATGAGCGAGGGTATGGGGTGGAACGGTTCACCGGCCAGGAGCTACGGCCTAAGCCACATATAGCTGTCCTTTTCTATGATTCGATCGGGGACTTCGTGGTGATCACCCCTCTGCTGCGGGGGTTGCGCCAGAAGTATCCAGGCGGTACGATCGATTATTTCAGTGGCGAGCGGACGAAGGAGCTTGAGGAAGCCTTGCCGCTTATTGATTCGCGCTTCTCCATTTATGGACGGGAGGGACTCTGTCCTCGGTTGAGCGTCTACATCCGCCGCAGGCAAGCTGCGGCTGGTCCTTATGATCTGGCCATCAACTGTGAGTCTCACAAGGTGAGCAGCCTCGTCACCACCCTGTTAGGGGCGAAGTACATAGTGGGCGGCTGTTACGAACCGGAGCTACGGCGAGAGATGCCTCGCGCTGAGAGCCGCATCGAGGCCATCTACGACGAGAACTGGGCTGACCCCTCTTTTTTAAGGCGCTACAGCGATATTCTCTCCTCTAACTTCATCGGGGAGGTCTTCTGTCGGTTGGCGAGGGTAGAGACCGACTTCCAGCGGACGGAGGTGCCCCTGGCGGCTCCGTCTATCGCCATCCCACCGATCCTTATCGCCATAGGGGGACGCCGTCGGGCCAAGATGTGGCCGGTCGAATACTGGAGGGAGTTGATCTCCTGGTGCTACTCTCAGGGCTTGGAGGTGGGGCTTTTGGGCGCTCGTCTCTCCGAGCAACAGCGCTTTTATCACTCTGTTCTGGAGGAGAGATGCTTGCTGGAGCACACCCCCTTGCGTGACCTGCGGGGGAAGATGACCCTTCCCCAAGTAGCTGGGGCGTTACAGCAGGCGATGGCCTGCGTCACCATTGATAACGGTATTATGCACATGGCCACGGCCGTGGGCACGCCCACCCTGGCTTTATTTGGAGCCAGCCCCTGGCGGTTGTGGACGCCGCAAGCGGCTAATCTACAGGTAGTCCTGCCGGAGGAGGAATGTTGCCTGTGTGCGCAGAACCACTTCTCTAACGATGAGTGCTTACAGGTGAGGCATATATGTATGGAGAGTATCCAGCCCCAGGTGGTTATAGGACGCTTAGAGGCTATCCTGGGTCGGGACTGAGATGACAGACCCCAAAAATTTTTCAAAAACCTCACGCGTACGCGTGAGAACAAGGGCTAGAATATTGTAAGCAAGGGATACGCCGTGAAAGCTCGCGTTCTGGTTATTGATGATGACAAACGGATAACCGACTTGCTGCGCCGAGGACTCACCTATGAGGGGTACGTGGTTGACGTGGCGTATGAGGGGAGACAAGGCCTGGATATTGCGCGAGAAACGCCCCCTGACGTGGTCATCCTGGACATTATGATGCCCGGGATGGATGGCCTGGAGGTGTGCCGTCGACTGCGGGCTGGGGGAAATGTGCCTATCCTCATGCTTACTGCCAAAGACACCGTCTCTGACAGGGTTGTCGGACTGGAGACTGGCGCCGATGACTATCTGGTGAAGCCCTTTGCTTTCGAGGAATTGTTGGCTCGGGTGCATGCCCTGCTGCGGCGCCGGGAACCTGAAGCCCACGAAGTGTTGCGCTATTCTGACCTTACTCTGGATACAGCCAGCAGGCAGGCCAAACGCGGCGACCGCGTCATCGAATTTTCTACAACAGAATACAAGTTGCTGGTCCTATTTCTCCGTAACCCTGAGCGGGTGCTAACACGTGACATCATTATGGAAAGAGTATGGGGCTACGATTTCGGGGGTGAATCCAACGTGCTGGAGGTCTATGTCCGGTATCTTCGCAACAAACTGGAGGTTGAAGGGAGAAAACGCCTCATTCACACCGTGCGCGGCGCTGGATATGTCCTCCGGGAAGAGTGAATTGCCTTGTCCATCCGCTTGCGACTGGCCCTTTGGTATACCCTCATTCTTGGGGTGAGCCTGTTGGTCTTTGGACTAGGGCTTTACTTCTTGATGGCCCGGCACCTAAACACTATGGCTGAAAGGAGCATAAAGGACCGGGCGGAACATATAGAGGTGGCTCTGGAGATTGCCAGCTCCAGCCGCATGCCGTTCATCCTGCCTCCTCTAGATGCCTTCGAGTCGCCTGGGGTATATGTGGTGGTTCTAGACCCCCAGGGTGCCACGATGGGTAGCTCTACTAACCTGGAAGGACGGTCCCTCCCTCTCTCTGTCCAAGCGCTAACCGAAGCCCGTTCGGGCAAGGCTCTTACCTACGAAGGTGAACTCCAGGGGAGCCATCTCAAGATTTATCTCAGGCCAGTGAGTACCGATGGCCGAATAACGGCCCTGGTGCAAGTGGCCACTTCCACGGCCGTGTATGAGGAGGCCCTGGATCGTCTCCTGGTTATTGTAGTGGGGGGCGGCATTGGCGCTCTGGTACTGGCTGGGCTGACCGGCTGGGCCCTAGCGGGGAAGGCTCTCGAGCCAATCTCCGATATTACCGAGACGGCCCGGGCCATCGCCCTGTCTCAGGGCTTCAGTCGTCGACTGGAGGAGAAGGGGTCACGTGACGAGGTGGGATTGCTATCGGTTACCTTCAACGAAATGTTGGCTAGCCTGGAGTCTGCCTATGCTGCCCAGCGTCGCTTCGTGGCTGACGCCTCCCACGAACTTAGGGCACCGCTGACCACTATCCGAGGAAACTTAGATCTGCTAAAGCGCGTGGGACAAATGCCGCCTGAGGAACAGGCACGGGCCATCGACGATGCCCGCCAAGAGGTGGAGCGCCTCTCCCGCCTGGTCTCTGACCTTCTCTCCATTGCCCAGGCCGATGCCGGACAGAGGCTTGATGTCCAGCCGGTTGAGCTGGATGTCCTGGTAATGGATGTGCATCGTCAGGCCTTGTCCATGACCTCAGATGTGCAAATATCTATCAGCGATCTGGAGCCGATTATGGTTTCCGGAGACCGTGACCGGTTGAGGCAGCTTCTCTTGATATTTGTTGACAACGCGCTGCGGTATACGCCCGCCGGTGGTAGAGTGTCTATTTCCCTCTCTCGCCAGGGAGATTGGGCTGTGCTCGGCGTGCAAGATACGGGGATCGGCATTGAGGAAGAAGACCTGCCTCATATCTTCGACCGCTTCTACCGGGCAGATAGAGCACGAGCCAGAGATCCCGGCGGTAGTGGCCTTGGGCTATCAATCGCAAGGTGGATAGTTGAAGAGCATGGCGGGGAGATAGATGTATGGAGCAAGCCCGGCCAGGGTAGTACCTTTACAGCGCGACTACCCGCTTTGCCAGCCTAGCTTTGACTAGAGGGCATACCGCTCAAAACGTGTGGACTTTTTGGAGAGAGCCTCATGGGATGAGGCCCTCTTTTTTGCTAGGGAGCTAAACCACTCAAATTCTAAGCTATTTCTCAGCTAGGGCTCAGATTGGTTTAAGCCCAGTTGTTTAGCATGACGACAGGAAGGAAAGGAGGATGCTATGGTAGGTTTGATGCCAGGTTACATCGCCTTGGGCGTTCTTCTCATAGCGGCAATGAGATTAGGCCAGAAAAAGCTAACATTAAGGCTTGTAAAGGTTCGTTAAAGGCAGCACACTGTCCAGGTTCGCCGAAGGGTTTAGGAGCAAGAGATAGCCCTCTCTTGTCCGGCCAAGCGGCAGCCAAAGAGAGGAAACCTATGAGCACCTGGCTAATCCTGATGGTCCTTGTGGTAGCTAGTGTTGCCAGCGTAATCGTCCTCTTGGCGTTCCGAGGCCGTCGCCCTGCTAGAGCTAAACTCAACCAGGAATCTGTCCAGGAGATGACTATCGTGGTCAATGGTCGCTACCAGCCAGATGTTGTCCTTGTTCAGCAGGGTGTCCCTGTGAAGCTCAACTTTGCCAGAAACGAGGACAACCCATGTTCGGAGTGGGTCATTTTTTCCGAGCTCAGCGTAAGGCGTCGCTTGCCTGCCTACAAAACCACGCCAATAATGTTCACCCCAAATAAGGCTGGCCAGTTTCTCTTCACCTGCCAGTTTGGCATGTATCGGGGCAAGCTCATAGTGCAAAAGGGCAACGGCAGAAAGGCAAAGGCCACTTCGAAAAGGGAGCTTTCACATGCATGATACCTATGCTTATGGACTTTGGGGTGCAGTGATCTTTAATGTCCTTTTCTTCCTCCTGTTCGCCTTGAGCTTCCTCACACCCCGCAGAAAGTGGGAATGGCGCTCCCTGGGTCTGTTCGGTGCTTTTTTGGTGGCGCTCTTCACTGAGATGTACGGCTTTCCCCTGACCATCTATATCTTGACCTCAGTCTTGGGCAATGTCTATCCAGCATCTAATCCGTTTGCCCACGGCAGCGGTCATTTATGGGGAGTACTGCTTGGGGGCTGGAGCCTGTTGCTCTGCACCCTTGGTAGCCTACTTATGATAGCTGGGCTTGTGGTAATGGGCATCGGCTGGAAGAAGATACACCGAGCCAGGGGTGAACTGGTGACCGAGGGCATCTATAGTCTGGTGCGCCACCCTCAATACCTTGGGTTGCTCTTGATCATAGTAGGCATGCTTATTCAGTGGCCTACTATCATCACTATACTGATGGCACCCGTTTTGATGCTAACCTACTACTGGCTGGCCAGGAAAGAAGAAAAGGAGTTAGAGGAGAGATTTGGCGACAGGTACAAAATCTATAAGGAGAAGACACCAGCATTCTTGCCTGTGTTAGCTACGAACGCTAAATTCTCAGCCCATTCTTAGGCAAGACTCATAGACCTTTAAGACGGGCGTTTTAAGATGAGATTAGGAAAAAGGAGGGGAAAACCAATATGGGTGAGTTTCTGCAAGGTTACGGTATATGGATAGTCTTCGGCCTGTTCTTCCTGTTCATGATGTGGGGTCAGTCCCGTGGCCATGGGGGTATGGGGTGCGGGATGGGAGGCCACCAGCACAACCCACCACAGAATCCCGAGGTGGGTAAGGAAGAGGACCAACAGGGATCGGGCAAACATAACGCCGGGTGCCATTAGCCAAGATTGTGATGAAGTATGGCAACCTTAAACCGGAAAGTGGTAAGATTTTAGAGGGGATTTAGGAAATGACAACTAAGGGTTCGAAGAAGGTGTCCCTGTCTATCGGGGGCATGACCTGCGCCTCCTGTGTGTCCAATGTGGAGTTGGCCCTTAAGGGGGTGCGCGGCGTAAAAGCGGTGGTGGTCAACCTGGCCACGGGGAAGGCGGCGGTGGAGTACGACCCTGTCCAGGTGACCCTGGCGGCCATGAAGAAGGCAGTGGATGAGATAGGATACGAGGTGGTCTTGAACACCGCTAACCTCCAGGTCACGGGCATGACCTGTGCCTCCTGTGTGGAGAACGTTCAGAAGGCAGTGGGCGACCTGCCCGGTGTAGGAAAAGTGGTGGTCAATCTGGCCTCGGGCAGCGCCCGGGTGGACTACGTGCCGGAGATCACTTCGGTAGCGGAGATAAAGGAGGCCATCCGGGAGATAGGCTACGAGGCTGTGGAACGGGCTGAGGGGCAGGAGGCCCTGGACCGGGAGAAGGAGGCCCGCCAGCAGGAGATCCGCCGCCAGCTCATCAATATGCTTATCGCTTGGTCAATAGGCCTGCTGGTGATGATAGGCACCTTCCAGCCCTACTGGGTCCTGCCCAACATCATACCATCCTGGATGAACAACAAGATCCTTCTCTTCTTTCTGACCACGCCCATCGTCTTCGGACCGGGCCGCCAGTTCTTTATCAATAGCTGGAACGGCCTGAAGAAGGGCCTGACTGACATGAACCTCCTCTATGCTACAGGAATCGGCGCTGCTTATCTTATCGCTGTCATTAACACCTTCTGGCCTGACGCCGGCTTTGGCGGTCGAGAGGCCACTTTCTACGAGGCAGCGGCCTTGCTTACGGCCTTCATCATCCTAGGCCGCTACCTGGAGGCGATCACACGGGGCCGCACCTCTGAGGCCATCCGCCGTTTGATGAAGCTCCAGCCTAAGCGGGCGAGAGTGCTGCGCGATGGCCAGGAACTGGAGATTCCTGCCGAAGAGGTGGAACTGGACGATATACTGGCAGTCCGCCCTGGCGAAGCTATCCCGGTGGACGGGCTGGTCTTGGAAGGATACTCTTCTGTGGATCAATCCATGATCAGCGGGGAGAGCATGCCGGTGGAGAAGAAGGCTGGCGATGAGGTCATCGGCGGCACCATCAATAAGACCGGTGCCTTCAAGTTCCGTGCCACCAGGGTGGGCAAGGATACTGCTCTGGCCCAAATCATCAAGCTGGTGGAGGATGCCCAGCTCACCAAGGCTCCCATCCAGAAGCTCGCTGATCAGGTAGCTGGACACTTCATCCTGGGGGTGCATGCCCTGGCCCTGATGGTGTTCCTGTTCTGGTTCTTCGTTGGGTACGGACTGTGGTTCGCTCCTGAAAGCCGTCTTATCCTTACCCCTTACCTCCTTACTGGCATGGGGGTCTTTGGCTTCGCCCTGCTTACCTCCGTCACTGTGCTCATCATCTCCTGCCCCTGTGCCGTGGGACTGGCTACGCCCAGCGCTATCATGGCTGGAAGCGGCAAGGCAGCAGAGCACGGCATTCTCTTTAAGGGGGCTGATGCTATGGAGGCCACGGCTAAGATTCAGGTGGTGATCTTCGACAAGACCGGCACCCTGACCAGAGGGGAGCCTTCAGTGACCGATGTGGTGACATTGGGCCACCTGACTCAGGAGGAGGTGTTACATATGGCAGCGGTGGCTGAGAAGAACTCCGAGCACCCCCTGGGCGAGGCCATCGTCCGTGGTGCCCGGGGACGGGGGATGGAGCCCGAGGATGCCGACAGCTTCAACGCCATACCAGGGCATGGCGTGGAGGCTCAGCTTAATGGTCGCACTATCCTGTTGGGCAACCGGAAGCTTATGGCGGAGCGAAAGGTGTCCCCAGACAGGCTGCTGCCCGAGGCAGAGCGCTTGGAGAGCGAAGGTAAGACCGTCATGTTTGTAGCGGTGGATGGGGTACCTGCCGGCATCGTGGCCGTGGCCGATACTCTAAAAGAGACCTCAGCCCTGGCGGTAGAGGAACTCCATCGCATGGGCCTCCAGGTGGCCATGATCACCGGGGACAACCGACGCACCGCCGAGGCCATCGCCCGGCAGGTGGGCATTGACAGAGTGCTGGCCGAGGTGCTGCCGGAGGACAAGGCCAACGAGGTTAAGAAGCTCCAGGACGAGGGCTTGCGGGTGGCCATGGTAGGGGATGGTATCAATGATGCTCCTGCCCTGGCTCAGGCCGACGCCGGCATCGCCATCGGATCAGGCACCGATGTGGCCAAAGAGACTGGCCATGTTATCCTCATCAAGGATGACCTGGTGGACGTGGTGGCAGCCCTCCAGGTAGCCAGGCAGACATTGCGCCTGATAAAACAGAACCTAGGCTGGGCCTTTGGCTACAATACGCTGTCTATCCCTATTGGGGCCGGGCTCCTTTATCCCTTCTTCGCCCAGATGGTGAGCCCGGAGCTGGCAGCTTTGCTCATGGCTACTAGCTCCCTATCGGTGACCTTGAACACGTTACGGATGCGGGGCTACATCCCACCTGTAAGGCGGGTGGGACGCCCGGGGGCATTGCAGCCGGCCCAAGTGGTGGTGCCTGCCAGCCATCAGATTGAACGTAGGAAGGAACTACTATGAAGATCGGCGGTGTAGGCTTCATAAGCGCCTTAATCTATACCAGCATATCCTTGGCGGCGTCGGGACTGTTTCTGGCCATCACCCTGATTGGGGAATATGATTGGGTAACCCGCATAGGCGGTGCGGGCTGGGTGTTTCTGCTCTCCATGATTGTCCTCATACCCATCGTTACTCCGCTGGTGAAAAAGAAGCGCGGGGTGTAGGCTACCCTACTAGGGAAGAGCAAGAACAATGGGGCGAGAAGAGGTGACGATAGGAACTCCGAGGCAAGCATCTGGTGGTCTTGACAAGGAAGAATGGGATATCCTGGTGGGGAAGATAAGGTCGGGCGAGCTTAAGGCACTATGAAGAGTGCCTGCTCGGAGTCCCTGGAGGAACGAAAAAGAAACAAAAAAAGGAGGCAACAGATGGCAAAAGATCCAGTGTGTGGCATGGAAGTAGACGAGAAGACGGCGCCGGCCAAGTCCGAGCATATGGGCAAGACCTACTATTTCTGCGCCGTGGGCTGCAAGAAAGCCTTCGAGAAAAATCCAGCCAAGTACATCATGGCCAAGGGTGAGATGGAAGGTGGCAGGCACGGGCATTAGGCTACGCTACCTGTCTTAGCAGGTCATCTATGGCTAGTAGAGGATATGCCAGAGGGGGGAGATAGGCCGCAGAAAGGGTGTGAAAGAGCGAGAATCACCAAGATGGTCAAAGAGCATAACAACAGGCTATGCGAGCTAGGGCGGCATTGTAGAGGGAAGGTGATGGCGCTGAGAAGAAGATGATGGACGAAGAGCATCACATTCTGTTCTATACTAAGGAGGGGTGCTGCTTGTGCGATGAGGCCAGGGAGATACTTCATCGCCTCAGGGGCAGGTTCTCTATTACTATACAGGAAATCGACATTACAACCGACAGCGCCCTCTATGAGCGCTATAGGAACATCATTCCGGTGGTTATCATCGATGGGCAGTTCAGCCTGGGAGCTAGGATAGAAGAGGAAGACCTATGCCGCTATCTGCAAGAGGGGGCCGAAGGCTTCCATGAATAGGATTGCCAGCGTCACATCATCAAGGAGAAAGAAACAGCGTGGCCTGGTTCTATCTCAACTGTTCATTGTTGCCGGATTCCTGGCCCTGGTGTGGTTCAGCTTTGGGCAAAACGTTCTGGCACCCCGAGAGCAAGTGCGTGTGCCTGGGCGTTTTGGGCCACTGGAACTTGTAAGCAAGGTTGAAGGCTCTGAGACCCTGGCTCAAGTAAGGAGACTCCACGGCACCGATGTCAACCTGGTGACTGCCTACATTGCGGAGTATGCCCACGGTGGCGAACGGGTTACCGTATGGGTCGGTGGAGCGGAAAGTGAAAGCGTCGCGGCGGAGCTTACTAGGAGGATGATTGAGGGTATAGAAAGGGGAGGCGCAGGCTTTGGCAACCTCCAGCGGCTAACTATTGCAGGCCACGGGATTTTCCAGGTTGAGGGCCCTGGCGGGAAGCATTTCTTCTATAACTCTAAGGAGAAGGTTGTCTGGCTGACCGTAGAAGCAGCGGATGCCATGGTCGTTGTAGAGCGGGCACTCAAGACCTTCTGAAAAGGAAACAAGGAATGACCAGATCTTCCAAAGGCTTAGGCTTAGCCATCTTTGTTCTTGTTGTGGCCGTCATTATCACAGGATGCTCCTCACCTCCTGCGTCCCAACAGCCTCAGCAGGAAGAAGGCACTGCTCTCCCCTCACCCTTGGTTCCGGCTTCCCCGACTGTTCCTCAACCTTTTAGGGGGCCCATGAATGGGCTAATGCAGTCCAGCACCGGGGGAGATGTAACTATCGATGTAGAATGGATTGGGGTAAGGAGTGGTTTTTTGGTATTTGATGTGGCCATGAACACTCATTCGGTGAACCTGGACCAGTATGACCTGGGGGAATTGGCTGTGCTACGAGACGATGAAAGTAAAGAATATCGCCCCGCTGCCTGGCGCTCTGCTCCAGGAGGTCATCACCGCAGCGGCACCCTCACCTTCCCTGTTCCCGCTTCCCTGAGCCAGGGGAAGGCTAAATACCTTAATCTCATCATTCGATATGGGGCTGGGGTTAAGGAAAGGGTTCTCAAATGGGAGCTGGGAGGGGACTAGGACAAAATTTCTGAGGCGAGCAGTTGACTGGAGGTGACAAGTGAAAAGGCACATTTTAATCGGGGTAGGAGCTGCCGTCCTGCTGCTTCTGGTCTACCTGGGTATCATTATCCTGGCGCAGGGCCTGAAGCATGCCCTGGACCAGACCCTCAGGCTATGGTACTGGGTGGTGGCCCTGGCTGGCGGGTTCGGCGTTCAGGCTGGCCTGTTCTCCTTCATCAGGCAGGGCGTGCGGGAACGACGTAGTGCTGCTACGGCCTCTGTAGCCGCCTCCGGTGGCGTCTCCGCTGGTTCTATGGTAGCCTGCTGTGCCCACCACCTGAGCGATATCCTACCCCTCCTGGGCTTGTCTGGGCTGGCTGTCTTTTTGGTGAACTACCAGCTGTTCTTCATCATTGCTGGCGTCCTCTCCAACGCTGTGGGCATAACTATCATGCTGGAGATCATCCAGAGCCATGGCCTGTGCCCGCGGCTGGCGCATTGGAAATGGGACATGGGCCAGGTAAAAAGGGGGGCGATGATCTCAGCCACGCTCATCCTTGTTGCTGCCTTTTTTCTTAACTTCCTGACACCACGGGGGGCCTAAAATCGGCTTAAAGTTAGAGGCGATTTGGAAAAGAGTAAGAGATGGCTTCTCATTGCAGCGGTAGTAGTGTTGGTTGCGGAGCTGGGTTACGGGGCTTACTCGTTAGATCAAATCCTGTCTCTTTCCCACCAACCTGCCTAATAAACACTATACAGGATAGGGAGGCATCAAGTGAATGGCATTACCATAAACATCGATCCTGTTATCTTTCACCTTGGCAATTTTGCGCTGCGCTGGTATGGCCTGGCCATCGTTGCTGCTATCTCTGTGGCCATTCTGGTGGCAGTGAGGGAGGGCCAGCGTAAGGGCATCGCCGCAGACGATATCTACGCTGTAGCGATGTGGGGAGCGGTGGTGGGGATTGTTGGTGCCCGGCTTTTTCACGTGGTGGACAGGATTGGCTACTACCTTGCCAATCCGACCTCCATCCTCTCCTTTCAGCAAGGTGGACTGGCCATCTGGGGAGGGGTTGCTGGGGGCTTCGTCGCTGGAGCAGTATACGCCAGATCCAAAGGCATACCTCTAGCCCGCCTGGCCGATGTGGCCGCCATAGCACTATTATCTGGCCAGATCGTGGGCAGGCTGGGGTGTATCGTTAATGGCGATGCTTACGGGGGGCCTACCGACCTACCCTGGGGGTTCGTCTATACCCATCCCGCTGCGCTGATACCGCGCTCCCTGTGGGGCGTCCCTACTCATCCTTACCCTGTCTATGAGATGATATGGAACAGCGCGGCCTTAGCTCTGCTCTGGCAGCTGAGGACGAGATTGCGGACCGATGGCTTGCTCTTCTGTGGTTACCTGTTCCTCTACTCCCTGGGGCGTTTCTTCCTCACCTTCGTCCGGCAGGAAGAGGTGTGGTTCTGGGGACTCCAGGAGGCCCAAGTGCTGGCCCTGGTTGGCCTTTCGATCTCGGTTTTGGTTACAGGATATCTGATCAGGAAGAGGCGAGCACGCAAAACCCTCAGTGCTGCAAGCTGCTGACCAGCGCAGCATACTTCTCTGAGAGTACCTTTGCCCCCTCACTCGAAGTAGCTTCAACTATAATGTGAAAGAGGGGACGATCGGTATCCGGCAGTACTAAGACCCATTCTTCGCCCAGCTCGATCTTGATTCCATCAATCTGTCTCACACGCTGGTCCTTGTATTGCTCACTGAGCAGGCGCATGACCCGCCCCTTGTCCTCCCAGGGACAAGGCACCTTCGTCCTTGTTATGTAATAAGGGGGCAATGACCGTACCACTTCGGCCAGTTCTGTATTCTGCTTGAGCAGTAATTCGTGGATTTTAGCTATAGCATGTAGGCCATCCATAGCCGGTTGAAAGTGGGGAAAGACGAGTCCACCATTCTCATCACCAGCCAGTATACAACGTTCATGTGAAGCCGCAGTGGTAAGGCTATGCGTGCTGGCCTTCGTCCGGATGACGTTGCCACCATACATTGCCGCAAGCGCCTCAAACACATTGGGGGCTGTAACTGGCACGGCGATATTGCCTCCCGGATTCTCCTTCAGCATCAGTAGAGCGACCGCTGCCAGAAGCGTCCATCCCGGCAGCAGCTCTCCCTGGTCATCGACAACAGATACTATCTCCCCACCAGCGTCCAGGCGTGCACCAAACTTAGCCTGCAAGCTCTTGGTGATAAGCCCTAATTTCCGCATGTCCTCTTGAAACTCCTCCGCTGAGCGTGAGAGCTTATCCTCCTCGACGGCGGCATTAATGGGAACGACATTACAACCAAATTGGTTGAGTATCTGCTGTAGGATCGACGAAGCAGTGGAATTAGCATAGTCTATGACTAACAGGCACGGATGTCCAGGGTGTAGGATAGAGCTGTCGATAGACTTAACCAGGTGTTTAACATAGAGGTCCACTAACTGGGGGGCTTCGGTGATGCGGCCAATCTCATCCATATAGACGCGGCGGAAGTCTTCCCTGAAGAAGATGTTCTCTATCTTGCGCTGGGCGTTGCGATCTACATCAAACCCATGCTGATCGAAGAATTTAATATCGATGGCCCGATTATCGAAGGGTGATATACGCACATGTACCCCACCAATGGTGTCGCTCACCCTCGTAACGTAACGGGCAACGGGTATGGGCATTGATTTGATATCCAGCACATGGACACCCGCAGAAGGTAAGCCACTGATCATCGCCCTCTTAAGCATCCGGGAGCTGCGATGTGGATCGCGATTCATAGCGACCGTCGCCCCCCTGGGCAGAGTAGCCCCATAGGCAGCCCCTAACTTGGCCACAAATTCGGGGGTTAAATCGATGTTCACTAAGCCAGCAACGCCCCATCGCCCGAATAGAACTCGACGTCCCTGGGCTCCCCAAACGATGCTGGAGGAGACCCTGGTGCCAGCTTCGATCTCCTTATTTGGCCAGATCTTGATGTTGGGCTGAATGATAGCTCCCTGCCCAACCGTCGTCAGGTCTCCAATCACCACCCCTTCGAAGATCATCACCTTGCTCTTAAGACTGCACTGTTGTCCGATTATCGCTCCCTGTACCTCGCTGTGTTCCCCTATATAAGAATTGCGCCAGATAATGCAGCGATCAATATGGGCGCGCGAATCGATGATACTATAGCTATGAACAACACTAGGTCCATGGATGATTACACCCCCCTTCACCTTACTGGAGTTGCCCAACCAAACGTGGCCATAGAGCTGTGCATCGGGAGCAATCTCAACATCATCGCTCTCACACCAGACATCTCCACCCAGATGCTTACCGAGCGGTTCCAGATTGACTTTACCCATCAAAAGATCAGCGTTAGCCTGCATATACTCAGCGATATTGCCTACATCGCACCAGTAACCCGAAGCTATGTATCCGTAGAGCGCTTCTCCCTGCCTGAGAAGCTGGGGAAATACGTCCTGACTGAAATCAACCGATCGGCCACTCTCGATATAGTCAAAAATACCTGGCTCTAGTACATAGATGCCGGTGTTGACTGTGTCGGAGAAGACTTCGCCCCAGCCGGGCTTTTCCAGGAATCGTCTGATACATCCATCCTCATCGGTGACGATTACACCGTAATCTAAGGGATTAGGGACGTGATACAGCGTCAAGGTGGCCATGGCCCGCCTTTGCTTGTGGAAGTCGATGATGGCTGTGAGATCAAAATCAGTCAGGGCATCACCGCTGATCACGATAAAGGTATCATCGAGTTCTTTTTGGGCGTTTTTAACGCTTCCGGCTGTCCCCAAGGGCGTATCCTCAACTGAATAGGTGATCTTCAAGCCCAGATCGCTGCCGTCGCCGAAAGCGTCCTGGATGCTGGAGGCAAGATACTGAACAGTGACGACAACGTCGGTTATATGGTGTCGCTTGAGGAGATCGAAGATGTGCTGGATGACGGGCTTGTTGACGATGGGCACCATTGGTTTGGGGCGGGCCACAGTTAATGGGCGTAGCCGCGACCCTTCGCCACCGGCCATGACTACTGCTTTCATGTGCTCCCCCCTTCCTGACGGGCAGCTCAGCAGCCCTTATCCATCCGGCTTAAGTGTGCACTTATAATATAATACATAACAAGAGCAGCTGTCAATCACTTGAGCCAGACGAGTTGACCGTGCTATAATTTCGGACGGACGGGGAGAGGTGTCCGAGTGGTTGATGGTGCCGCTCTCGAAAAGCGGTGGGCGCTGAGCCTCGTGGGTTCGAATCCCACCCTCTCCGCCAGTCACATCTATCGTACATATCGGGCTAGATGGAGAGGTCGCATAGTCTGGTCTAGTGCGCACGCCTGGAGAGCGTGTAGGCCGCAAGGCCTCGTGGGTTCGAATCCCACCCTCTCCGCCAACCCCAGTTTGATTCGCCCGGTTTGGTCACCCTTACTCAGATACCTAAGCATCTCTGAGGGAGGAAGACGCTTTGGGAAAATGGCAATGCTCAATTTGTGGCTATATCTACGACCCAGCGACAGGTGATCCAGACCATGGTATAGCACCGGGTACCTCTTTTACAGACTTGCCTGATGACTGGGTCTGTCCCGAATGTGGGGCAGCAAAGGACCTGTTTGAGAAGATAGAGCCATAGTCGCTGGGTGTGGCCGGGGAAAACGGCCAACAAGGCCTCCCTAGCAGTTCTAGTTCTGAGGTACAGCGTGCCAGACGATTTAGAAGAAGATTTTATCGCCTTACAAACGGCTATGCAGATTGAGCGTGATGGCTACGCCTTTTACACCAGCGTGGCCACGACAACCGCTGATGCGCAAGGGAAGGCAGTGTTCCGCACGCTAGCAGAGGATGAGCTGAGCCACCTTCGTACATTAGAGTCCGCTTACCAATCACTCGCTGAGGTTAAGAGGTGGCCTCCTCTAGAGCAAGGTATAGCTGACCGTAAGGTGAGAACACCCCCCATCTTCCCTAAAGCTGAGAAGGGTGAGGATGACATCACCCCTACCTCTACTTCAGCGCCAGCTAGAGGAGAGGGCGATCACGAGCTGTCTGCTCTGCGGCGAGGCATCCAGGCGGAGCGGGATTCCATCGCCTTTTATACGGAGGCCGCTGCCCAGGCCTCTGATCCCTCCGGCAAGGTGATGTATCAATATCTGATCGAAGAGGAGGAAGGCCACTTGTTGATCCTCCAGGGAGAATACGATTATTTGACCAGGACCGGACATTGGTTTGGCATCCCCGAATTCGATCTGGAAGCCGAAGGTTAGACTTTGAGTCATTTGCAAGGCATACTGGAGGGCAAATAGTGGGTCATTACTTTATGTCTCCTATATCCACCGGGAAGGTCAAGGAAGGATGGAAATGCCCTTACTGCGGGTTAGAAATGTGCGGCAAGGTCGAAGAGGTTGAGCTGGCTGCAGCTATGCACAAGTGCGAATATGGCGCAGCCTCGATGATGAGCAAACACGACTGATAGCAGCGCTGGTTCCAAGGCGTCTCACTCCCTCAGGTATCTATGCCTGGATCGCTAAGAGGAGTAGAGCCTGTACGGCCGACTTAGCCCCTTCCATAAATGGAGCTGGATATAGCCCCAGCAGCAGCATACCGCCTATAGCTACCCACATGGCCAGCCGGAAGGGAGGCGAGACGTAAACCATCCCCTCCACCACCGGAACATTAACGTACATCGTCCTCACTACCCGCAGATAATAGTACATGGACACCACACTGTTGAGCAGGCCGAGTACGACCAGCCAGGAGAGGCCATGTCCCAGCGCTTCTGCAAATAGATATAGCTTGCTTGTGAAGCCAGCCATCGGGGGGATACCCGTTAACGAGAGCAGGCAAAGAGTCAGACCGAAAGCAAGCAACGGAGCACGTTTGGCCAAACCATTATAGTCCTCTATCTCATCACCACCCGCTTGAGCGGAAAAGGCGATGACCGCAATGAAAGCACCAAGGTTCGTCAGGGTATAGGCCAGCAGAAAGAAGAGAAGGCTTGCGGTCACCGAGGGAGAGAGCGCCGAGAGTCCGACCATCGCATACCCAGCCTGAGCGATGCTGGAGTAGCCAAGCATGCGCTTAATGTTGGTTTGCCGCAGGGCTACCACATTGCCGAGGGTCATCGTCACAGCTGCCAGGATGGCGAATAGCGGAAGCCAAATGCCTTGCATAGCCGGGAAGGCGGTAGTGAACACCCGCAGGACGATGACGAAGCCAGCTGCTTTGGATCCGACGGAGAGGAAGGCCGTCACTGGTGTCGGAGCCCCTTCATACACATCAGGCACCCACATATGAAACGGCACAGAAGCCATCTTGAAGCCGAATCCGGCCACGAGAAAAACCAGGGCCAGGATCAAGGCCGGCTCCTCGCCGGTCGTCACCAGCGCTGTGCGGATATCGTCCAGGATTGTGCTTCCACTTAAGCCATAGACTAAGGCCATCCCATAAAGTAGCGCTGCTGAGGATAGGGCCCCCAGCAAAATATATTTCAGTCCTGCCTCGGTCGACTTAACGTCCCTTTTTAAAAGGCAGGTTAGGATGCACAGGGCGATGGTAGTAAGTTCCAGGGAGATATAGATGGTGATCAATTCACGGCTGCTAGCGAGCAACATCATACCTATAGCCGCAAAAATGATGGAGGCATAGTACTCACCTGCGGGTAATCCTGTATACCGTACGTAATCTATGGAAGCGAGAACGACCAGAGCCGTCCCCGCCAGGAAGAGCAGCCTGAAGAAAATCGAAAGATGGTCAACAATCAAGGCGCCGCCGAAGGAGACACCCTGCTGACCACTAAGGGCGAGGGTGAAGCCGGCTGCTATGATTAGACCAACCAGGGCTACGTAGGGCAAGAGAGATTTACGCTCTCTTGGGAGCAAGAGATCAAGGGCGATGAGAGTGAGCCCAAGCATACAAAGGACCAGCTCTGGAGAGAGCAAGAAGAGATTCAATCCTTATCCTCCTGGGTGTGATCCAACCAGAGTAATCAGCGGCATTACCCCACTCTGAATGACGTCAGTGAGAATGGCCGGATAGACCCCAACAAGAACAATGATGGCCATAAGAGTAACCAAGGGAACGAGCTCCAGGGCGCGAGCATCTCCCACATCAGCTAGCTGAGGGCGCGGTGGACCGAAGAAGACGCGTTGGAGCATCCAGAGAATATAGCCCGCCGTAAGCACAATGCCGGCTGCGGCAAGGATGGTGAAGACCTTCCATGTGCCAAAGGAACCCACGAAGATCAGGAACTCAGCAATGAACCCGCTCATCCCGGGCAAGCCGAGCGAGGCTAACCCGGCCATGGAGAAGATGACTGCTAGCCAGGGCATGCGAGGGGCCAATCCGCCCATCTCGGAGATGAGCCGAGTATGAGTCTTCTCATAGACGCATCCTACCAATAGGAACAGTAAACCGGTGATGGTGCCATGGGTAAACATCTGCAATACAGCGCCATTGAGGCTCAGCTCATTCAGGGCAGCTATGCCCAACAACACATAGCCCATATGACTTACGCTGGAATAGGCTACCATCTTCTTCAGGTCATTCTGAACCATAGAGACACCAGCCCCGTAGAGCACGTTGATCACGGCCAGTATGCCGATGAGAAAGGCGTAATCGTGGGCCGCTTGAGGCAGGATGGATAGGCACAGGCGGATCATTCCATAGCCACCCATCTTCAGCAATACCCCGGCCAGGATCACGCTCACTGCTGTAGGCGCCTCCACGTGGGCATCAGGCAACCAGGTGTGTAAGGGGAAGACGGGCAGCTTAATAGCGAAACCGAAGAACAGGAGCATGAAAACAATGGCCTGAAAGACGGCCGGGTAATGAACCTTTCCTATCTCTAACATATCGAAGGTATTCAATCCTGAGTTGAAGTAGAGGGCAAAGATGCCGACTAACATGATGGCACTGCCCGCGAAGGTGTAAAGAACGAACTTGATGGCAGCGTATTCCCGCCGCGGACCTCCCCAAATGGCGATCAAAAGGTACATCGGTATCAATTCCACTTCCCAGAAAAGGAAGAAAAGGAAGAGATCAAGCGCCGAAAAGACACCCAGTATCCCCATCTCAAGGACCAGTAAAAGAGCAAAATACTCTTTCACTCGCAGGGCGATGTTCCAGGAAGCGAGCACGGACAGAAAGGTCAATAATGCCGTGAGCAGAACTAGTGGTAGGCTCAATCCATCGACCCCCAGAAAGTAGGAGACGCCAAAGGTAGGAATCCAGGGGCTCTTCTCCACAAATTGGGGTCCGCTGTGAGATACATCGAATTGGGCGAACAGTAGTAGGGCTAATAGTAGACAGGCCAAAGAAAATCCCGCTGCAGTCAGCTTTATGGCCCGCCCGCTTTCTTTTGGTAGTATGGCGATCATGATGGCACCGACCAGCGGCAAGAAGATGATGAGGCTCAAATAACCCGGGATCATCGGGAGCCTCCCATCCGTTTTATCCTTTCAACACAGGTGATCCTTCTGAACATAGTGCACCTCAGCGAATTACCCCGGTCAAGAACAGCCAACCTACGATGACCGCTACGCCGGCGAATATGGCTAGAGCGTAGTTCTGTAGACGCCCGGTCTCGATTCTGCTCAAGCCCCGGCCTGTCGCTAAGAGAGCGTAGCCTAGCCCATCGGCGATACCGTCAATGACAACCAGATCGAACCATTGGGCCGCAAAGGATAGCCCCAACACCACCTTATCAATGATGGCCTGATAGAAATCGTCGAACCAGTACTTATGGGAAAGTGTGTTATAGATGGGAGCAAAGGTACGCCCCACCCGCTCGGCAGAAACCCAGCGGGCGCTGTACATCGCATAGGCGAGTAAGATGCCCAGCAGAGCCGCCGACATCGAGACCCCAACCACGACTGGGTCTACCGCAACATGCTTGCTCTCGCCCATGAAGCGAGCGAAGTCGCCATTCACGTTGATTAGACCGGATAGAATGGAGGGGATGGCCAGCAGGATAAGAGGGATGGTCATCACCCAGGGCGATTCATGCAGTCGCCCAAGATGCTCTGTGTGGGTCTGATCCTTTTTCTCCTCTAGCGTCTGGGCTAAAGCACTGAAACGGCGACTCGTGTGCTCCGCTGTGGCTGGTTGGGCCACTACACCGTGGCCCCGATAGACGCCGAAGAAGGTGAGGAAGATGATCCGAAACATATAGAAGGCCGTCAGGCACGCCCCAGCTATTCCCATAGCAAACAGTAGCCATTGCCCACCGTGCAGAGCATCAGCCAGGATCTCATCCTTACTCCAGAATCCCGAAAATGGAAATATGCCAGCCAGGCTGAGAGAGGCGATGGCGAAAGTCCAGAAGGTGATGGGCATCACCCTGCGCAGGCCTCCCATTGAGCGCATATCGGCTGTCCCTGTACTGTGCATAACGCTGCCAGCGCCCAAAAAGAGCAGGGCCTTGAAGAAGCCATGGTTCATCAGGTGAAATATGCCGGCCACAGAACCACCCATCCCTAACCCTAGCATCATATAGCCGAGCTGGCTGATGGTAGAATAAGCCAATACCCGCTTGATATCGTTCATTACTAGTCCCATTGTGGCGGCGAAGAGGGCGGTGAAGCCGCCGATGCTGGCTACCACTAACATCGCTTCAGGCGATTGGGCGAATAAGGGCATAGTACGTGCCACTAAATATACACCAGCCGCCACCATCGTCGCCGCATGAATAAGGGCGCTGACGGGGGTTGGGCCTTCCATAGCGTCTGGTAGCCAGACATGGAGGGGGAATTGGGCTGACTTGCCGATAGCCCCGCAAAAAATCAACACAGCTGTCAGTGTCAGAACAGTGCTGCCGAGCCCGGCTGCCTGTCGAAAGACCTCCGTGAAATTGAAGGTGTGCGTGTAATAGAAAAGGATAAGGATGCCAATCAAAAATCCTAAGTCGCCGAAACGGGTGACGATGAAGGCCTTTTTGGCTGCGGCAGCAGCCTCTGGTTTAGCATACCAGAACCCGATCAGTAAATAGGAGCAAAGTCCGACCAACTCCCAGGTAATGTAGATCATAAGAAAGTTATTGGCCAGCACCAACCCCAGCATCGACATAGTGAAAAGGGACATAAAGGCGAAGTAGCGACTATAACCTGGATCAGCGGCCATGTATCCCTGAGAATAAATCTGCACTACCAGACTAACTGCACTAACGACGATGAGCATTACTGCTGTTAGTGGATCCAGCAACAAGCCAAGATGAAACTGGGTCTGGCCAATGGTGAACCAGGCGATGCTCGTCTCCAAAACGCGACCATGTTCGCCTCCAGAGCCAAACTGGCCGGTCAACATAAGCCAGAGCACGAGACAGGATAAAATGAAAGAGCCAAAAATGGAGACGATCGTCACGTACCCACTGAGGCGAGGCCGCTTGAGGGTAAAAAAGGTAATGATTAATAGCGAGAGCAGCGGAAATAAGGGAATCAGCCAAAGATAGGAAAGCATCGCCTTTTAACCCCTTCGCTTCCGGCTACCATTTCATCAAGTTGATCTCATCGATGCTTATCGTCTCACGCTGGCGATAGACGGCCAGGACGATGGCCAATCCCACAGCCGCCTCGGCCGCAGCGACGGTCATGACGAAAACGGCGAATACTTGTCCAACCAGGTAGGCCGGCGTCGTGTAATGAGCAAAAGCTACCAAAGCGATATTGACGGCGTTAAGCATCAGTTCGATACACATCAGGATCGCTACTGCGTTGCGCTTGGCCAAAGCGCCGAAAAGCCCAATGCAGAAAAGGAGCGCGCTCAAGATCAGGTAATGTTCCAGTGAGATATTCATCGTTCAATCTTCCCTGGCGATAATGATCGCCCCAATCATGGCTACTAGGAGAACGATGGAGGCTATCTCGAATGGAAGGGCAAAATCGGTAAAGAGCAACCGACCGAGAAGGGCTGCGGTTGGCCCTACCGTGACTTCTGGACTAACTACCCAAGGTGTACGAGCGATAGCCACCACCATGATACCCAACAGGATCAGAATCATTAGGGCAGCTGCGATGGACTGACTACTGAATGGGTTGCTGCGCGGTGAATGGACTTGCTCGGTCAGCATCACAGCAAAGAGCACGAGCACCATGACCGCGCCTACATAGATTACGATCTGCACAGCAGCAATGAAGTCCGCTCGCAAAAGTATATAAAGCCCGGCCACACTGAGAAAAGACAAGGCCAAAGAGAAAGCGCTGTAAATTAGGCTGCGGAAGAATACTACGGCTAAGGCCGATCCGAGGAGGATGGCTGAGAGTATGTAGAAAGAGACTGTCATAACCGAGTCCGTCATTGGCTCCGCTTATCCTTTCGCCCCAATTCGAGAAGACGTTCTTTGTCATAGACGAGAGGCTGGCGATCTTCCACCGCTAGTTCGTAAAAGTGGCTCATGTGCACTGCTCGGACCGGCCGAACAGGGCAGGCCTCCTCGCATAATCCACAGAAGAGACAGCGTCCGATGTCTATCTCGTAAGTTAATAGACGCCGGCTCCCATCTGCCTCCACAGTGCGCGTGATGGCGATGTTGCCGTGAGGACAGGCCCGTGCACAAAGTCCGCAGGCGATGCATAACTCCCTACCGCTGACCGGATCGGAAGAGAGTACCGGCGGCCCCCGAAAGCGGTCGGCGACAGGGAGCCTTTCCTCTGGATATTGAACCGTGATCGGTTTGCTCAGAAAATGCCTGAGGGTAACAAGAAGCCCTCTACCAATACCTAAACCAAGCATATGTTCAGCAGCTCGTCTTCATCGCCTCAGTTCACGAGGTCCTGCCTGGCGAGCTGTTTCCTCCCTGATCAAACACTGGCCTGAGAAATGGAAAGTCCAACCCCCGTGATCAAGATGTTCACTAGTGCAAGTGGCAATAAGATCTTCCAGGCAAATCCCATCAGATGATCCACACGTACTCTGGGCAGGGTGCCACGCAGCCAGAGCAGAATGAAGAATAGACCATAGGACTTAATTAGAAACCAAATATATGGCGGTAAAAATGGCCCAAGCCAACCACCCAAAAAGAGGGTAGCGGCCAAAGCCGCTATGGCGAAGGCATTAAGGTATTCAGCCAGGAAAAACAAGGCGAAGCGAATGCCGCTATACTCGATGTGATAACCGGCCACGATCTCTGAATCAGCCTCCAGAAGATCGAAGGGGGAACGATTAAGCTCGGCCGTAGCCGCCGTGAAATAGACGAAAAAACCTAGGAACTGGGGCACAATATACCAAAGATGGCGCTGGGTATTCACAATATCCACCATAGACATCGATCCGGCGAGCATGATTACCCCCACCACTGATAGGACAAGAGGCACCTCATAACTGACCATTTGGGCCACCGCCCGCATCGCAGCTAGAAGGGCATACTTGTTATTTGAGGACCAGCCGGCCATAAGGATGCCAATGGTGGTCAGAGTACCGATAGCAATGGCATAGAGGATACCGATATTCACATCGGCGATGGTCATCCCCTGACCAAAAGGAATGACGGCGTAGATCAACAAAGCGGGTACAAGTACTATTATAGGGGCGAGACGGAACAAGATCCTATCAGCCTGGGAGGGGATAATATCCTCCTTGGTGAGGAGCTTCATCACGTCCGCCACCGGCTGAAGCACACCAAAGGGACCAACGCGATTCGGTCCCAGTCGATCTTGCATGCGGGCGATGACCCGTCGTTCCAGATAAACCTGACTCATCACCACAATGACCAGAAAGACGATCAGCACGGCGATGGCCAGCACTGTCAACAAAAGATCTACCAGCCAAGCGGGTAAGAACAGAAGGAGCAGTGAAGCCAGGAGATCATGCAGATTGACAAAAAGGTTATTGATATACTCCAGCGTCACCGATCCACCTCACCCATTATGATGTCCAGACTGCCCAGGATGGCTATAGCGTCCTGCACCTTACCGCCGCGCACGATCTCGCGAAATACGCCGATATTAATAAACGATGGAGAGCGCACCTTGAAACGCCAGGGGTTTAGCGAGCCGTCGCTGACTAGATAGAAGCCGAGCTCGCCACGTGAGGCCTCGATTCGACTGAGCACTTCGCCGGCCGGCAGCCGCAGGATGCGGGGGATCTCACTGGCTACAGGGCCTTTGGGCAGATGGTCCAGGGCCTGGCGAATGATCCGCAGGCTTTGGCGCATTTCAGCCACACGCACCATATAACGATCATAGCAGTCTCCGTTCATCCCAACCGGTATGATGAAATCGAAGCGATCATAGATACTGTAGGGGACTGCTCGGCGCACATCATAGCGCACCCCAGAAGCCCTCAGGTTAGGGCCGCTGACGCTATAGTTGATGGCCATCTCTGCTGGGAGGACACCGATACCTTTGGTGCGCGAGAGGAAGATTTCGTTTCTTGTTAGGAGGGCTTCGTACTCATCTATGCGAGGTGGCATATAGTCCACGAATTGACGGGCTTTAGCGATGAACTCCTCTGTGACATCACGACTGACACCACCAAAACGTACATAGTTGTAGGTCAGGCGTTGACCACAGGCCATCTCGAAGAGATCCAGGATATACTCGCGGTCGCGCAACATATAGAGAAATGGGGTGTAGAAGGCGCCCAAATCGGAGGTGAAGGTGCCTATGGCCACGAGATGGCTGGCAATACGATTGAGCTCGGCCATGATGACGCGGAGGTATTGCGCTCGCTCAGGCACGGCAATATCGGCTAATTGCTCAACAGCCAGGGCGTAGGCCAGGTTATTGGGCATAGCTGAGACGTAGTCGAGTCGATCAGTCAGCGGCATGCCCTGAAGGTAGGTTCGCTCTTCCCCCAATTTCTCGATGGCCCGATGTAGATAGCCAACGATCGGCTCAGCATCGACCACAACTTCGCCTTCAAGGGTAAGTATCGCCCGAAAAACACCGTGTGTACTGGGGTGTTGCGGACCAAGGTTAAGCGTGATCTGTTGAGTCTTCAAAGCCTCTACCATTGTAGCTCTATCACCTACTCGCCCTGGGAGGTAGTCCTTCGGGAATGCTAGCTGGCATCTCCTCTGCGTGCATACCGAAATCCTTGCGGAGAGGGTGACCAGGATAGCCTTCCCACAGCAGGATACGTTTCAGGTTTGGGTGCCCCGAAAACTCTATGCCCAACAGGTCGTAAACCTCACGCTCCTGAAAATCGGCGCCCCACCAGATGCTGCTGACAGAGGGAACAACAGGCTTATCACGTTCGACTCTCACCTTCAAAGCGATGGCCTGATTCAAGCCTATGGAGTGCAGATTGTAAATGACCTCAAAGTAGTCCAGGTAATCTACACCAGTGACGCTGACAAGATAATCGAATTCCAAGCCAGGGGTATTCCTGAGAAAATGGCAGATCTCAATAAGCCACTCGGCCGGTACCAGGATGAATGCCATCCTATCCGAGATGTAGCCAAGCGGTGCTTCTGGGAAAGCCAATGTTAGCTGTTCAAACAATCGCTTTGCTAATGAGGTTTGAGCCATAATGCTCACGCTTTGTCCCGTCCCCCCATCTTCGCTAGAGTCTGTCTCAAGGTAGCCTGCCTATCGATCTTCTTCTGAAGGGTGATCAATCCATGTAGAAGAGCCTGCGGTCGGGGGGGGCAGCCTGGCACATAGACGTCTACCGGCACAATAGCGTTAACCGGTATTACATTGTACGAACTAGCAAACGTCCCCCCTGAAGTAGCACAGCTGCCCATAGCGATCACATATTTGGGTTCAGCCATCTGATCATAGATGCGCTGCACGGCTGGAGCCATCTTCTTGGTTACAGTTCCAGCCACAATCATCAGATCGGCCTGGCGGGGAGAGGCGCGAAACACCTCTGCTCCAAAGCGAGCGATATCATAGCGTGCTGCTCCGGTCACCATCATCTCAATGGCACAACAAGCCAGTCCGAAGGAGACTGGCCATAACGAGGAACGACGCGACCAGTTATAGAGGTGATCAACGGTGGTTAAAAGAATGTTCAGGGGAAGTGGCCATTCTAGCTCCTCGCTGCTGCCCACTACCCCCTTGTCGCTCTTTATGGCTGAGTCTTGTTTCATATCCATAGCAACGCCTTCTTCCTCCAGGCATAGATTAAGCCAACAATAAGTATGCCGAGAAAGATGGCCATCTCTACAAGAGCGAACACCCCAAGGTGATTGTAAGCCACCGCCCATGGATATAGAAAGACCGTCTCGACATCGAAGATAACGAAAATAAGGGCATATAAATAGAAGCCAATGCGGAATTGAACCCAGGTTGGCCCAATAGTTTCCAATCCGCACTCATAGGTTGAGAGCTTTGTCTGATTGGGCTTCTTGGGACGGATGAGGAAAGATAATAATAAGGGAATAACGGCAAAGATCAGGGCGATAATAAGCAGTACGGCTATGTAACCATAGGCAGTTAACACCGTTGTTACGGCCTCCCCAGCGGGCTGGATTCTTGCTGAGCAGATGATATAGGAAATTTCTATCAGAATATCTCTGTTGCTCCTACAAGGCTTGGCTGACACCGGCCAAACCTTGTAAAGTATAGCACACTGCTTTAAGAAAGCAAAATAGTATATAATGAAACTGTCAAAGAGTGGGAGGAAAGGATTGAAGGCTGGGCCACGAATATTAAAGGGAACGCGGGATTTTCTTCCTCAACAGATGATCCTGCGGCAATACATCATCGGGACACTGAAGGAGCTCTTCGAGCGCTACGGGTTTGAACCACTGGAGACTCCGGCCATCGAATATGCCGAGACCTTAGAGGGTAAATCGGGCGAAGAGGCGGATGAGCTCATGTATAAGTTCGAGGATAGGGGGGGACGTCGCATAGGATTGCGTTATGAACTGACCGTATCCTTAGCTCGAGTTGTAGCGATGTATCCCGAGCTGGTCAAACCCTTCAAGCGCTACCAGATGGCCCCCGTTTGGCGGGCTGACAAGCCTCAGAAGGGGCGCTACCGCGAGTTCTGGCAATGTGATATAGATACGATCGGTACGCCCAGCGTGCTCGCCGATGCGGAAATAATCAGTATTATCTACGAAGGGCTCAGAAGGCTGGGGTTCGACCACTTTACCATTAAGATCAATAATCGCAAGATTCTCAATGCGCTGGCTGAATATGCCGGCGTGCCGGCGACCCAAGCCGCTGGCATTTACCGGGGAATAGATAAACTGGCTAAAATCGGGCCTGAGGGCGTGCGGCGAGAGCTGGCTCGTGAGGGGATCTCTCCCCATTCGATCGCTAAGCTGATGGATTTGCTGCAAATCAGTGGGGATACGACCACCATTCTGACCGAGCTAAGGGGTAGGCTTGCAGCTTGTCCCAGCGGACTCGAAGGGCTAAACGAACTGGAAGAAATCATCACTTACCTGCGAGCGACGAACATCCCCGCTGACTACTATAAAGTAGACCTATCGATGGTGAGAGGTCTCGAATATTATACCGGTCCGATTTATGAGACGGTCATCACCGAACCACGTATCGGGAGCATCACCGGTGGTGGACGCTATGATAAGCTGGTAGGTATACTGAGCGCCCGCGATTATCCGGCCACAGGGTCATCCTTCGGGTTGGAACGTCTCATTGATGTCATAGAGAAGAGACATACGATTCCTGAGACAGTCAGGCGGACGGTCACCAGCGTACTTGTAACGGTTTTCAGTCAGGAAACCATCGCTGCATCTCTGCGCTTAGCCCGGGAGTTGAGAGAAGCAGGTATCAATACGGAGATATATCTGGAGACGGACAAGCTGAGAGAACAGATGCGCTACGCCGCACGTAAGAGTATCCCCTTTGTAGTTGTGCTCGGCCCTGAGGAGATCACGAAAGACGTCGTTGTTCTGAAGGAGATGGTTTCCCAGGTGCAACAAAAGCTGCCACGTAAGAATGTTGTTACGGTGATACAGCAGAAACTCGGTCAGACGGACCGTCTACCGGCCTTACTGCCGGTTAGTTTAGAAAGGTGAAGATGCCATTCTGGGGGATAATACGCTCCACGGCAGCTAAATTGCGCTTGTTCTTAATCTTATTGGGGCTATTGGGTCTGCTGATCCCTGCTAGAGGTAGCGCTGAAGAGAACCAGGTTGATGTCTTGAGCGTGAAGGGCGTCATCAATCCCATCGTGGCTGGTTACATCGGGCGAGGCATCAACACTGCTGAGAGGGATGGGGCCCAGTGCCTGGTAATCGAATTGGATACCCCAGGGGGCCTAGACGTCTCCATGCGCGAGATAATTCAAGCAATAGTTAGAGCCAGGGTGCCCGTAGTCGCTTACGTCGCACCAGCAGGGGCACGGGCTGCCTCTGCCGGAACCTTCATCGTCATGGCCGCGCACATAGCCGCTATGGCCCCCAATACGAATATCGGCGCGGCTCATCCGGTCAGTATCAGCGGTGAGGTCGATAAAACTATGGCTGAGAAGGTCACTAACGATGCTGTAGCGTTAATTAAAGGACTGGCCGAACAGCGCGGACGTAACGCAGCGTGGGCAGAGCAGGCAGTTCGCCAAAGTGTGTCCGTCACAGCAAAAGAGGCCCTCGACCTGAGAGTCATCGATCTGACGGCCGATGACCTGACGGCCTTGCTCAACAAAATTGATGGTCGAGAGGTCATCCTTCCTCAAGGCTCCGTGACATTGCATATGCGTGGGGCGCGTCTTAATTGGATTGAGATGAATTTCATTGAGAACCTGCTGCACACCATCAGTGATCCCAACATCGCCTATATCCTGCTGATCCTGGGCATCAACGGCCTAATCTTTGAACTAGCCAATCCTGGGGCCATCTTTCCTGGTGTAATAGGAGCGATCTGTCTGATCCTGGCCTTTCTGGCCCTGGGGACGTTACCCCTTAGCCACACGGGATTGGCTCTGATCATCCTGGCCTTTGTCCTGTTTGTCACTGATCTTTTCGTTACCGCCCATGGTATCCTGACTGCTGGCGGAATTGTCGCCTTACTACTGGGATCACTATTACTGATCAACTCTCCGGCACCCTATATAGCGATCTCCACGAATGTGATCATCGCCGTCGTGGGCTTCACTGGACTCTTCTTCGCCTTCGTCATCGGGAAGGTAATTCGGGCCCAGCGACAGCGCGCCGTAACCGGCTATGAGGGTTTAGTAGGCGCACGAGGCGTAGCCAGAACCGACCTGAAGCCAGAGGGGGTCGTCTTTGTCCAGGGTGAGCATTGGGAGGCTCTGTCTGAGGAAGGGGAGATCGGTCGCGGAGCCCCTGTCCAGGTTGTAGGGGTCAAGGGATTGAAGGTGATCGTGCGTAAAGCTTAAAGAACCACCCAACGATCAGCAGGAGAACGTTTAAGGAGGAGGTGCAAAGCGGGAAAAGGTTTCCCTTGAACGGAGCATTGTCGGTATCTCTAACCAATATTTTTAGGGAGGAATAAACTATGAGAGTACTTGCGGATCTAGCCTGGATCGTCGTCATTGTGGTCGTCATCGTCATACCAATACTGAGTGCAGCGATCAAGATCGTTCAGGAGTATGAGCGTGGCGTCATCTTCAGGCTGGGACGGCTGATGGGAGCCAAAGGACCTGGCTTGTTCTTCATCATTCCCTTCGTAGATCGCATGCAAAAGATGGATCTACGGGTGGTAGCTATGCAGATACCGGCCCAGGAAGTGATTACACGGGACAACGTAAGTATTCGAGTTAACGCAGTAGTCTACTTCCGGGTGATCAGCCCGACAGATGCGGTGGTAAAGGTAGCCGATTACACTCAAGCTACCTTCCAGATCGCTCAAACGACACTGCGCAGTATATTGGGACAATCCGAACTGGATGAGCTGCTAGCCCAACGGGAAAAGATCAACATCAGGCTGCAACAGATCATTGACGAACAAACCGAACCATGGGGCATCAAGGTCAGCCTGGTAGAGGTAAAAGATGTCGAGCTTCCCGACACAATGCAACGCGCGATGGCCCGCCAGGCCGAAGCTGAGCGAGAAAAGAGGGCTAAGGTTATCCATGCCGAGGGTGAGTTTCAGGCTGCGGAGAAATTGGCCCAGGCGGCCCATATCATTGCGGGGGAGGGATCTGCACTCCAACTGCGTTACCTGCAAACACTTACGGAGATCGCCGCGGAAAAGAACAGTACCATAATATTCCCGTTGCCGATAGATCTGGTGCGGCCAATCTTAGAGCTGGTCGGTGCTCCTGTTGCGGCCGCGGCTGTAAGCGATCCTACATCACCACAGGGAAGGCCGGGGAAAGAATAAGTCCCCCGACCTTTCCCAATACATACAAAGGACGCCTGGTAGATAAGGGCGTGTATCCTGGCCCTGATGGTTAAATTGGGCCAGAACCCTTAGGGTAAGAATGGGATGGAGAAGATACGTGTCCTGATCGCTGATGACCGTCCGCTTTTCCGTCAGGGGATTAAAGGGGTGCTCAGGTCCGAGCCTGATATCGAGGTGGTCGGTGAGGCCACTGATGGACAACAGGCCGTCGCTTTGGCCCGGGCTATCGCCCCAGATGTCGTCTTTTTGGACTTCGACCTGCCGGCCATACAGGGTATCGAGGCGGCCAGGTTAATCAAGCTTCATCTACCACGAACAGGGATCATCATAATGACGGATCAGGACGATGAGGAACAATTGTTCCAGGCGATCCGGGTCGGGGCAGCGGCATTTTACGTCAAAGATGTTCAACCAGATGAACTTCTCGATGGTCTTAGACGCGTCAACAATGGTGAATACTTAATCAACGAGAGCTTGTTAACAAAACCAGCGGTCGCCTCACGCGTTCTTAAGCAATTTCGTGATTTGGCCATGCTCACTCAGGAGATAGAACCACTCTTCGCCCCGCTCTCTGCTCGTGAGATTGAGATTCTCGATTATATCGCTCGTGGGAATAGCAATAAGGAGATAGCTAGAGCTCTGAAAATAAGCGATCAGACAGTTAAAAATCACATCACCTCTATTCTACGCAAGCTGGCAGTCAACGACCGCACTCAAGCGGTGGTCTATGCGATACGACGGGGCTGGATCAAGATAGAAAGCTTGTAAAACTCTGCTTGGGCGACTTCTCTCCCTGGGGATAGAAGAGAGCTATAGAAAGCCAACCGATAAAATACAGTCGTGACCTGGAAGGGACGCCTGGCCACTACAGGAGTTGACTATGGTTCCGTTGGAATGATCAACTTCTGCCCTGGTTGGATGCGGTCCGCATTCTCGATCTGATTGGCCTTGACGATTGCTCCCACAGTGACCTTATACTTTTGGGCTATGCTGCTCAATGTATCGCCAGACTGGACAACATAAATGGTTGGCGTACTGGTGGCTGTTGGCACCGCCAGGGGAATTATAGTTGGTGTTGCCAAGGCTGGTGTAGGTGTGCTTGGCTTACCAGTTGGGGGAACGGCCGATTGGGTGCAGCCAGCAGCCAAAAGTTCCAGTACTAAAAGTACAATCAATGCGGGATAGAATGGTTTCCTCTCCGCCTGAGGGAGCCCTCGTTCAGATGGGTTCTTTCCAAACATTTGCCTAACCTCTAATTTTGATTATCTTATGCGGGGCCACCCCGACCACGACGTAGCGGAGGGGTGGGGTGATCTTTATTTCTACCTCTGGGCTTTACGTGATCAACAGATCGCGAGGCCAACTGGCGCAGTATCTCAGCATGCTCTGGCGAACCCGGCACTACAGCCCAGAGCTTCATCAAACGTCGGCGTGTGACCTCATCATCAGATAGGCTATAGACCGCAGAGCGACTACTGCCAGGCCCACCTCGCTTAAGGATCTTACAATCAACCAATTCATCTAAGGCGGATTGTGTGCGATCGGGAGAATGGAAACCCAGCGCCTTAGCATAGAATTGGGCATCACCGACCGTGTCAGGGTTGTTATACAAGAAACTAACTATGTTGTACTTGACGAGATCATTCACCTCGACTTCCAGTAGGTCACTGAGCTCTTGATCGAGAAAACAGCATACGTTCACCTTTGATACCTCCATAATCAGCCTCACCAGACAGAAAAGACCAGAGGCTATAGCCTCTGGTCTTTTTCACCGCTGCTATTCCTCCTTCTGAACGCCTGCGAAGTTAGCTGACGGATTCGGGTCGAAAGAGAAACCCTACCTGCCCTCTGGCAGGATTCACCCCGGAAGTGGTTCCCCCGCTTCTCCTGGAGAATTAGGCTGCTTTGTTGTTTTGGGATTACATTAGTAATATAGGCGACCAGCAATACACTTGTCAAGCGCTCAAAAAATGTAAAATTAGCCCCAGCGGTAGATGCCCAGAGTGATATAATGTTTGGGGGACTCGTATGTTTGAAAGATGGCCATATTGGTCACGCGGCTTTCTCCAACAGCATAGGCACCGAGGCTGGCAGGGCCTGTTGCTGGACCTCCTCTTCCCTTCCCGCTGCCAGGGTTGTGGCCGCTACGGAAGTTGGCTGTGTGACGCATGCCGCGAGGCGCTGCCTCAAATACCAAAGCCCGTTTGCCGTCACTGCGGACGCCCCAGTGGGGTGCAGACATGCCCGGCCTGTTGGCGATCCCCGCTGCACATCGATGGTATCAGGGCCAAGTACTATTTCGGTGATACCCTGCGTCGTATGATCCACCGCTTCAAGTACAGGCGAGCCGAACATCTAGCTGACCCGTTGGCTGAATTGCTCATGGCTTGCCTTGGTGAGAGTGACATAGCCGCCACTGTGATCGTTCCTGTACCCCTTTCCCCCAAGCGTCTCCAGGAACGGGGCTATAATCAAGCAGCTCTCTTGACTGCCTGTTTAGGTGAACATGCTGCCCTGCCCATTGTGGATGATTGTCTTTCTCGTCTCAAAGATACGTCACCTCAAATGAGCCTACCAGCTAGTCAGCGGTGGGGTAATGTGCGGGGAGCATTCCAGTGTCTTGATCGCCGTCTGTCCAATCAGGATGTGCTCCTTGTCGACGACGTCTGCACCACCGGGGCTACGCTCGATGCTTGCGCTATCGCCTTAAAGAGAGGCGGGGCAAAATCAGTCTGGGGGCTGGTGGTAGCACGGGCCAAATAGCTATGTGTAGTGAGATGGAAGCGTTGAAGAGGCTGCCCTATTATGAACGGCATTAAGGTGGGATGCTGTGGTTTCCCCAAAGGTAGGCCACAATACTTCGCTGAATTCAGGGTAGTGGAATTGCAGCAGACCTTCTATAAGCCACTCCAATTGGAGACGGTGCGGCGCTGGCGGGCCCAAGCCCCGGCTGATTTTGAGTTCACCTTGAAGGCCTGGCAGCTCATCACCCACGAGCCCACCAGTCCTACTTACCGTAAGGCAGGAATCCATCCGCAGAACCCGGACAATTATGGCCACTTCAAGCCTACGGAGGTGGTGAGAGAGGCCTGGCAGAGGACAAGGGAGATCGCTGCTGCCCTGGGAGCTTCGGTCATCATTTTCCAATGTCCGGCCCGCTTCAAGCCATCTATGGAGAATATCGAGAATATGAGATGCTTCTTCACGGAGATAGAACGGGAGGGACGTCTCTTTGTGTGGGAACCACGGGGTGCGTGGGATGATGAGACGGTCGGGGAGCTATGTAGAGCACTGGATCTGATCCATGGGGTTGATCCTTTTGAGCGTGAGCCTCTATATGGCCGCATCAGGTACTTTCGCCTCCATGGTGGTCCTGGCTACCGGCACCGCTACTCTGAGGCAGAGCTGCTGACTCTTAAGGATTGGTGCGAAGGGTTTGCAACCTATACTATGTTCAATAATATCTCGATGTACGATGATGCGCTGCGTTTTAGAGCCCTTCTGGAGGCAAGATGAGTTCTAGGCAGGGAGTGATATTCACGGTGGGCTCGAGTACCAGAGACTCTGGGGAGTTCATTCATCTTCTTAAAAGCTATGGCATCGAGGTGGTGGTGGATGTGCGGCGTTTTCCCACCAGCCGCATCGTCTCCTACAAGAAGGATAATCTGTCCCGCCTGCTGGCTGAATTCGGCCTCAGCTATCTCTATCTAGGGGAGGAGCTGGGTGGCTATCGCTCAGGTGGCTATGAGGCTTATACAGCGACAGGGTCCTTTCAACAGGGGTTACGGCGGTTGGAGGAGGAGGCGGCGCAGCGAGGGGTGGTGGTTATGTGCGCTGAACGTTTCCCCTGGAAGTGCCACCGCCGTTTCATCGCCGCGGAACTGCAAAAGAGGGGTTGGGAAGTGATTCATATCCTGGAGGTGAATAGAACCTGGGTGCCAGCCAGGCGGACTTGATACGGTGGATGCGACGTGTAATAATTGCACCTGTACCTTGCAACGGGGGTTCCAAGGGGGCGGCGCCCCTTTGGCAGGGGTCTGGGGATGTGCCCCAGAGTGCAAAAAGCCCGCAGGGCTACCTTGAATCCGCCGAAGGCGGATTTGGGGGAGGAGCTATTCAAAGAAGTGAAGCCAATTTAGAGGAGGATATTCGATGGAAAAGCGACTCTACCGCAGCCGGACTGACCGCATGCTTTTTGGTGTTTGTGGCGGCCTCGCTCAGTATTTTGATCTCGATCCAACCCTCGTCAGGCTTATCTTTGTCCTTATCGTTCTCGCCGGTGGAACGGGTATACTGGCCTATATCGTCCTGGCTATCGTCATGCCTGAGGAATCCAGCGTCGCGGTCCATCCCAGGGAGGTACTCAGGGAGAATATCGCCGAGATCAAAGAGACGGCCAAGGAACTTGGGGAGGAGCTAAGGGCTGGTTTCGGTGGCCAGGCTGGGGTTCCCACTGAAAGGCGTACCCGAGGCGCTTACACGGCTGGGCTGATCTTAATCCTTCTGGGGGTCGTTTTTCTTATGTCCAATTTCCACCTCTTCTGGTGGTTTAATTGGCATCTGCTCTGGCCGCTAATTCTGGTAGCCATCGGCGTGGCCCTACTTTTCCGAAGGAGGGCCTAGAGAGATGTCTGACAACGTTTCCAATGGCGGTCCCCGCAGGCATATCGTTGGACCGCTAATTTTAATCGTCTTAGGATTGCTCCTTCTTCTGCAAAATCTTGGTCTTTTGCCCTGGGGTCTCTGGAGTACGCTCTGGCGCCTTTGGCCGCTCCTGCTCATCCTGCTAGGGATGGAGCTGGTTTTTGGTCGATCCAATCCCTGGACTATGGCCGTAATAGCACTTGTAGTAGTCGCATTGGCTATCGGTGGTGCCTTTCTCTACACCAGCTATTACTATGTCGGTTGGGTCGGTAGTCAAGGTGGCGTTCAGCATCTGAGCCAGGACTTAAACGGCTTACAACGGGCGAGGGTGGAGATAAGGTTTGGGGCTGGTGATTTGACCATCGCTAGTCTTAGTAATGAGTCTCCCCTTCTAATGGAGGGGGATTTCCAGGGACGTGGCCCTGGTCGCCGCGTAGACAGAGAGTTCCAGTCATCAGCTGGCGAGGGTACATTGCGTCTCAGCAGTCGGAGGGACGTCTGGTTGCCTTTTGAGGATGGTGCCGCCAATTGGGATGTCAAGCTCACGCCTCGCCTTCCCCTGGATCTACGGCTTCAAGTGGGGGCCTGCCGGATGAACCTTGATCTCAAGCAACTGAACGTGCAGAAGATGCGTCTTAATGTAGGTGCTAGTTCGGGCGAGATCAGGCTACCGGAGCAAGCGGGGCAGACGATGGCCAACATCAAGGCCGGCGCGGCCGATTTGACCGTAGAGATACCAAAGGGCGTAGCGGCCAGGATCAAATCCAAGGAGGGGTTGAGCTCGATTGATGTTGACGAGGGACGGTTCCCCAGGTCAGGGGCTTATTATATCTCTCCGGGATATGATCAGGCGCAAAATAGGCTTGATCTGGAGATCGACAGTGGTGTAGCTCACATAACCATTCGCTGAGCGTTTGGATGAGGGGGTAAACAGAGTGAATAGTTTACGGCGCATCTTCCAGGTGGCCACACGAACAGTGGCCCAATACCGCCAAGCCTACCTGGTTTTGAACGTGCTCTATTATAGTCTTATTCTCCTGGTGGCTTTTTATTTGTTCCTTAACCCATTGCTGCAAACCCAGTTGTCGCATTCCTTATTGAGGGAGATCGGCGGGGCGTTTAAGACGATGCCATTCAGGGTCGTCGCCGAAGCCTACCTCAGCGGTAACTTCCCTCTGGCCGCCACGCTGACCTTCCTGTTCAATTTGGCGATGGGAGCCATTCTTTACATAACATTACCATCTTTGATCGTACCCTTCGCTGGTATCATCCTGGGCTGTTTCCGGGCTACCGCTTGGGGGGTGCTGCTGTCTATGGTTGTCTTGGCTGGTGTGGTTAAGACGGCTGGTTTTCTGGTCATACTTGTCCTAGAAGGGCAGGGTTACGTTCTGGCTATGCTCGCAGCCTGGGCCTTGGGCAGGGCTGCTCTGCGGCCAGCCGGGGTAGGTGCTAGAGGTTACTGGGGAGGCTACGTTGTTGGGCTCAAACATACAGCCCTGATCTACGTGTTTGTAGTTGTTTTCTTAGCTATCGCGGCCATCTGCGAATCCTTCGGCGTCATCTATCTGGCTTCGTAGTTGAGCAGCGGGTAGAGAACTATAGTCACAAAGTGGAGGGTTGGTGGCATCAGACAGAAGCCACACCGCATAGCCATCCAGTTGGCCTAAGAGGCGCACGTAGTCGTTGTAGTCTCCCCAGGAGCTGATACCTGTGTGAGCTCCGTTGATAGGACTACGGGCAGCCAGTGTCCGGCACGTCCTGGATAGGAAAGTAGGTGCGACCATCAGCCCCATGCACCCAGATGTTGGAGCCCTCACTTCCGGAGGTTTTGACCTGGAAGAAGTATTTGTTACGAGGGTCTCTGGCTGCTGAGACATCGATGTTATTGAACTCCCAGACCGGATAGGTGATCCCCCTGGCCATCACGATGCGCTTCTGACCCAGAGCCACGGGCCGCAACGGCTCCTGGTTGAGGCCCTGATAGAGCTGTACGGATCGGGCGTCTTCTGGTGACACCGAGATGAGCGTTCCGTGGTGGAAGACGGTGACGCCAATATTGACCAGATCCCCTTGTGTCACCGGCGCCTCCCTGCCCTGCCGGTCGTGCGGCCAGACGATCTGGATTTTGGGGTCTATCCGGGGTAATGGTCCGGGAGGTGGTGCGGGGGCAGTGCCTGTAGGAACGTCCTGAGTGGGGAAGAAAGTGAGGGCGTTTGCCCCATGGGCCCACACGTTGCTGTTTACGTTAAGATATCCAGGGACCTTCCCCCCAACCAGAGTTTTCGAGGGTGGCACCGACACGAAATCGCGCACGATAAAATAGAGCCGATTCTCTGGGTTACGGGCCAGGCTTACATCAACATCATTGAAATCCCAGGCAAAGAAAGATATATTACCCTGCGTCACCCGGCGAGGTGTGCCTGCCCCCGGGACCTTAAGATATAATGGGACATCGTTATTTGCGGCGATCATAAGAAAAACGCCGACTCCCCCTGCTTCATCCGGACAGAAGGCATTTCGGGTGCCCCGCTCAAAGAGGTAGACCCTGACGTTGGCTCTATCGGCCTGGGTCAGCGGCACCTCATTGCCTGCCAGGTCGTGCGGCCAGACGATCTCGATACGGGCATCAAGCTCAGGGCGAACCTGTGCCTGCTCAGTACGGGCGTCAGGTTGAGGGAAAACCTGCGCATGCAATGGCGGTATCGATGCCACAAGAACCGTGACGATAACTACGAAAGGTTTAACAAGGCGCATAGCCCACCCCCTAAGGCTGCCATGTTTTGAATCTCTGGTACCAGGGCCTTTGGGCATCTCGAACCGCAACGTGGCGATCAAATTTCGGATCGAGGGTGCTCAGGAGCCAGACGGCCACGCCACTAGCTGGCGGCAGATTCCCAGCCCGGCTTTGGGTAATGAACCAGATCAGATCCTGTGGGTAAGTACCTTCGGATGCTGAGACCGGATTTGCATCATCGCAGTCATATTGGAGGTAGGTTCCGGCACTACTATCCCGATCTCGATGTTCCCTGTTGTCAGGCCACCAGCCGCACTCGGTGATGCGGCTGGGGAAGCCCGCCACGTACAAGTCATCCTTGAGCCATTGAGGGAAATAGTTGGCGACGCAGCCTTCAGCGGCGTGCCAGGAGAAGAAATAATTATGCCAGGTGAAACGGCCATACAATTCAATGGATTGCTGGAGGTGGGTGTAACCTATGCTACCATCATCTAAAGTACCTGGTTGGGTATCTCCGTTATCGCAGTACCGAATTTTACCCTCCGCTGCGGCGCTCTGAGCCATAGGGGGGTAGTAGAGTTCGATATCAGTCGGTGCCTGACCATTTGCCTTCCTCTTATTAAGCTCATCAATAATCTCCTTATAGTAGGCATTCATAGCCTTGTAGAAATTAGCCTGGTAATGGTTAGTCCAGCTAACTGAGTTACCCGCCGAGTCATGGTAAGTGCCAGACTGTGGCCATTCACCATCTGCGTTTGGCTCGTTGCCCGGGATGATTCGCCGGAAGTTCGCTCCCCTTGCATTTCGCAGAGCCACGATGTCGTCCATAACCTGAGAAAAGGTCTTCTGGATATAGCTTCCTCCACTGGGTGGCACTGGTCCCGGTCCAGGGTACAACCGGACGAAGAGCTCGGTACCACGGTTATTGGCATACCAGTTCATGACTGTGGCCATGCTGACGCTGTTGCCGCTCTGCGTCTGGTAGGAGGCATCCAGGTCCTGGTCCTGACTTAGGGCCACCAGCATCCCAAAGGAGGGAACGGCCTCCTCTAAGGCCCAGGCATCCACCTGGCGAAACTGGCTCCCCCCTCCCGCAGGCATATGCATGCCCTTGAGCGTTTTCACGGTCACCGTGGCTGGCGCATCCTCATACTGGTTCAGCCAGCGGCGCACGTCCAGCAAATCTTGGGCATAGATGGGCTTACCAGGTCCTGGTTCTTGTCCCGGTGTGTCAAGGCCGTAGGCCCGCCAGGGGGTGATGCGCCCCATGCCTTTCTTGTTCCAAAGATCCTGTGTAGCGGCGCGCATCTTCGTGAAGTGGACGGCCTTAACCGGTGTACCAGCCAAAACCGTGGGGTCAGTCCACGGAAAGGATGGCAACCCAGCAGCGCTCCGATTGCTGTTGATGGCGTTGATGACCTCCTGGATATCAAAGGCCCTTACGGGGCTGCCAGGGGCGATGGGATTAGTCCACGAGGTGGCCATAGCTCATCCTCCAAGCAAGAACAGTTTACTGATCTGGAGCCCGATAGACCTGCTACGCCTTATTGATCGTTTGCTGCAGCGAGGCGATAGCAAAACTGGGCTGCTTTCACTTAGTCATCCTTCACGGTCATCCATCCTCAAACGTACAGACAGGCCCCACTACTGTTGATTGCCTCTCGCCCGCCCACAGTCACCTTGCCACTTACGCTCAGATCCCCAGCAGCATTCAGCGTCAGCGGGTTGCCCACCCCACCATAGAGGCTCAATAACCCATTATTGAAGACCAGCCGCACATTGTCAGGCACACCCACATACTTGGCCCAGTTATCCAGCACCAGGTTCCCCGCCACCGTGAGATTGCCCCCAGCATCCACCCAGGCCACCCGCGCCGTGCCAAAGCCATAGACGTTCAGAGGATCGCTCAGGGCGGGGATGCTCGTCCCCCCATAGCCCACGGCCAGCCTCCCTGAGGTATCAATGCTGGCTACAAACGCCCCAGCCCAGATGTACCACCGGCCACCCGAACGCACCACGTTCTCGATGGCGTTGGGAGAGGAGGGATTAGCTGAGCCATAGATGTTGAGGTGGCTGCCATCTGTCGTAACGCTTCCCAAAAGGGAGAGGTAGTCCCCATCGCTATTGCGGGAGAGCACCCGCCCATTCAGGTAGATCTTTCCACCGACAGTAAGCGTATAGTCGTTGCTAATCAGGACATCCTCGTTGAAGGTGGCCATCGCTCACGCTCCTTTCATATAAGTGAGGCGAACCGACAAGTCCCTATGGCCAGGCACCCTCTTCTGGGGAGAGGTCAAACCTAAGGGCAAGGTAGAAGCGCTCCCCCTCATCAAGGGCCTGGATGTCGCTGAGGTTGGGAATGTAGAGGCGCAGGGCCTCGATGAGCTGGGGCTTGCTGAGGACGACCCCTGAGATGCGCAGGGAGGGTAGCGGACTTGGCTCGAGGGGTGGATTCATCAGGTGCCTCCACTCTTATCTTATTATTAACATTATATTACTGCTCCCCCCACTTGTCAAGGTACTAGTTTTTGAGCTAAACAGTTGCACTTCTAGCGGCAATGCTTTATAATGCAGACATAGTTTATCATTTGCGTAACTATTGAAATAAAGATGGGGGAGATAAGAAATGGAGGGAGCCTCCAGGGTAGGAAGGGAGATGGAAGCAGATATTTGTGAGGTACGCAGCATTGATGCGGCTAAGGTGGCCAAGGGGAAGGCGCTGCTTCTGGAGGACAATGTCTATTTCCAGCTGGCCGAGACATTTCGCACTTTGGGTGATTCGAGCCGAGCTAAAATTATTTACAGTCTCCTTCAGCAGGAGCTTTGTGTTTGTGCTCTAGCGGCGATAGTGGGACTTTCAGAGGCGGCGGTGTCTCAGCACCTGCGTGTGCTGCGCAATCTCAGGTTGGTTAAGAGTCACCGTGAGGGCAAGATGGTTTATTATTCCCTGGATGATGCGCACATTCGTACCCTCTTAAATGTCTGCCTGGACCATCTGCGACACGGTGAGGAGAGCGGATAGTAGGATATGGAGACAAAAACCTTAAGCCTACCACTGATCCTTTCTCAGAATGGGGAATGCGAACGTTGCGTCAATCGCTTACAGGAATCGTTGACTCTGATCAAGGGCGTCGAGTCTGCCACGATAAATGTGGAGAGAGCGACCCTTATGCTCTCCTATGATCCCAACCTGGTCTCCTTAAGCCGTCTTGAGGGGCTAGCCAGGGACTTAGGGGCGGGTATCAGCCGACGCTTCATCCATGAGACGCTAACCATCACCGACATTGATTGCGCTGACTGTGCCGCGAAGCTGGAGGGGGCTATTGCCCGTCTTCCAGGCGTGTTGTACGTCTCTGTGAACCCTGTTACGGCTGGGATGCGCCTGGAGTACGAAGCGGACCAGATAAGCCGGGGAGCCATTGTAGCCTGCATCCAGGAGCTAGGCTATCGTGTGGTTGAACCTTCAGCAATGGTTGGGGCCGGGCAGCGCATCTCGGTCTTCCGCATCAGCGGCATGGACTGCGCCGATTGCGCCCTCACCATCGAGAGAAACGTCGCTGCTATGCCGGGAGTGCGCAAGGCGAAAGTCAACTTTGCCGCAGCCAGACTTACGGTATGGCACGCTCCCCAGGTGGTGCCTGAAGAGGTAGCACGGGCGGTGGAGCAGACTGGCTATGGCGCGAGCCCGGAAACGTCACAGGCTGTGGCTGCGGAAGCGCCCTTCTGGCGACGGAACCGCCGGGCACTCCTCACCGCTGGCTCTGGTCTGTCCCTCGTCCTTGGTTTCATCCTCTCTCTGCTTGGGGTCTCGTCGCTACTAAGTACGGCGGCCTACGCCCTGGCGATGGTTCTCGGGGGCTACCTCATCGCTCGCAGTGGGCTCTACAGCCTCTGGCGTAGTCGGACGATAGATATGAATCTGCTCATGACCATCGCTGCCCTGGGTGCTGCGGCTATTGGTGAATGGGCTGAGGGAGCGACGGTCGTTCTCCTCTTCTCCCTGGGTAATACGCTTGAAGGTTACACAATGGATCGAGCGCGGGGTGCTATCCGGGCCATCATGGAGCTCGCCCCCAACACAGCCAGGGTACGGCGGGGTAATAATGAGCTCACCTTGGCGACTGAAGAAGTACAAGTTGGCGATGTGGTGGTTGTGCGCCCGGGGGAGAAGATTCCCATGGATGGGGAAGTGGTGGGGGGAAGCTCAGTAGTGAACCAGGCGTCAGTTACTGGCGAATCAGTGCCGGTAGAGAAAGGCCTCGGTGACGAGGTCTTTGCCGGTACGCTCAACGAACGGGGCTATCTCGAGGTCCGCGTCACCAAGCCCTACCGGGAGACGACGCTGGCTAAGATCATCCAACTGGTCGAGGAAGCCCAGGCTCAGAAAGCACCTTCACAGCGTTTTGTGGATAGGTTTGCCCATTACTACACACCGGCTGTCATCGCTATCGCTGTAGCCCTGGCCCTTGTCCCCTGGCTTCTCTTCGGGCAACCCTTCGGGTTCTGGTTTTACCGTGCTCTGGTGCTTTTGGTCATCTCCTGCCCTTGCGCCCTGGTTATCTCGACGCCGGTTTCTATCGTGTCTGGCATAGCCAGTGCGGCCAGAGCCGCTGTGTTGATCAAGGGAGGGGCCTACCTGGAGGCGGCTGGTGCGCTCAAGGTGCTGGCCTTCGATAAAACCGGGACTCTCACCGTGGGTCGCCCACAGGTGACCGATGTGGTATCGCTGGGGAAGTACGCTGCTGACGAGATCATACACTTGGCAGCGGCAGTGGAGGGCCGCTCCGAGCATCCCCTGGCCGCAGCCGTGCTTCGCCGCTCCAACGATGTGAACAAGCGGAGCGATCACCGCCACGAGGTGACCGACTTTGAAGCGGTAACTGGCAAGGGGGTTCAGGCAACTCTGGACGGCGAGACATATTACGTTGGCAGCCCCCGCCTGTTCCAGGAGCTGGGGAAACTGTCGTCCGAAGCTGAGAGGATCATTGAGCGTTTTCAATCTGAAGGTAAAACTGTTCTTCTGGTCGGTACAGCCCAGGAGCTATTGGGCATCATCGGGGTGAGTGACCACCTGCGTGCCGGGGCAGGCACAGCCATCGCTGAGCTACGGCGGGACGGTATCCAGCGATTGGTGATGCTCACTGGGGATAACGAGGGTACGACGCGGGCCATCGCCCAGCAAGCCGGTGTTGACGAGTATCGGGCCGGACTCCTGCCAGAGGCGAAGGTTGAGGCTGTAAAGGAGTTGCTCAGTCGCTACGGTAAGGTGGGGATGGTGGGCGATGGGGTGAACGATGCTCCGGCCCTGGCCGCAGCGACGGTGGGCATCGCCATGGGCGCAGCAGGTACTGATGTGGCCCTGGAAACGGCCGACATCGCTCTTATGGCCGATGATCTGGGGAAGCTTCCTTATGCGATGGGCCTGAGCCGAAAGGCACTGGGCATCATCAAGCAGAACATCGCTTTCTCGCTGGTCATTAAAGCCCTTTTCTTAGCCATGACTTTCCCGGGTTGGATAACCCTTTGGCTGGCCATCGTGGCTGATATGGGGGCCTCGCTTCTGGTCACCCTCAATGGGATGCGTCTCTTGGGATATGATGGGGCAAAAAGGCGTGACAAATCCTCCTCAGATGTTGTATGATGGCGGGCGAGCTTGGGCGTGAATGGCTCTTCGCTCACATCTATGAGGAGGTTCAGTCGCGTCGATGAGATGGAAGACGTATGCCCTCAGCCATTTGTCCGCCGTTTTCTCTTGCTTGCTCCTGGTGTCAGTCATCCGCGGACCTTTGCCCTCAGCCACTGCCGCCGAGCCAAAAGGCGATCCGCGCTTTGGGGCGGTAGAAGCATTCCGAGCGCCTAAGGCGGCGGGCGAGGCCGCTGTGCGCTGGCAGCGGATCCTCTTTTGGTGGAATAGTATTCAACCTACCTCAGCAACTGATTGGAACTCCTCCTATCTCCCTGACGGCTTATTGAAAGCGGAATTGGGGGCAGGGCGTTCGGTGGTGGGTTGCCTGATCAACACGCCGCCCTGGGCCAACGGCGGGGGCCACCCTTTCGATCCCCCGAAGAATCTCTATCTGCCCTATGACCATCCTGATAACTATTGGGGGCAGTTTGTGAAAAGGATTGTATCCCATTACAAAGGACGTATCGACACCTGGGTCATTTGGAATGAACCGGATGTCTGGGACCCGGGCCGGGCTGGCTATACTTGGAGTGGCTCGGTGGCTGATTATTACCAGCTCTTGAAGGTAGCGTATCTGGCAGCTAAGGCGGCCGATCCGCAGACGAGGGTGTTGCTGGCTGGGTTGACCTATTGGTGGGATGCAGAGTATGGGCGGCAGCAGTACTTTGAACGCTTGCTGGAGGTGGCTAAGGCTGATCCAACAGCAGTGGCGAACAACTGGTACTTCGATGCGGCCGTTCTCCAGTTATATAACGATCCCAAGTCCCTCTATGATATTCCCCTTCTTTTCCATCAAATCATGGCCAAATATGGCTTCGCTAAGCCCATCTGGATCAACGAGACGAACGTGGCTCCCTGGGATGATCCTCTGGCCCCTTTACCCCGCGAACGCTTCCGGGCCACCCTCGATGAACAGGCTTCCTTCGTAATTCAGGCCTTCGTTTATGCCCTGGCTGCTGGTGTAGAACGCATCTCGCTCTACAAGATGAGCGACGATCCAATTCACCAGCCGGGAACAGAATCGTTTGGGCTGATACGGGGCGATGGCTCGCCGCGGCCGGCCTATACCGCTTTTCAGGTCGTCACCCGCTATTTTGCGGGTGCCAAACATGTCAGTGTAGAACGCAGGGGCGACGTTGTACGGGGGATACTGGAGAAGGAGAAGGAGCAGGTGACTGTGCTCTGGAATCAGTCTCCTAAACCAACTACAGTCTATTTGCGCGCTAAGACCTCCGCAGCTACCATGGTCGATAAATACGGCCGGAGCGTGTCTGTCCGGCCGCAGAGTGGTTACTACATGTTGCCGCTGACGCCGGCGACGCATAATACGGCACCTGGGGAGCCGAACCGCTATCTTAGCGGTGGCTCGCCCCTGCTTCTCGTTGAGCCGAAGGGACAGGGTAATCCGATTGCTCCGCCGTCCGTGGGTACGGATCCGAACAACAGATGGGTTTGTCCTGAGACAGGGGGAGCTGTTTCGGGAGATTGGCTGAAGTTTCTGCGGGAGCACGGTGGCACGGATAATCTTGGTTACCCCCGTACAGGAGTCATCAATGATCCGCTGAATGGTGGACAGACTGTGCAATACTTTCAACGCGCCATCTTGGAATGGCACCCGGAGAACCCTCCAGCGCATCGTATCCAGCGCCGTCTTCTGGGGGATATACTTTATCCAGGGGCCGATCCCCCGGCCGATCCTAAGGATGCTCCGCTTGGGCCACACACCTACTTTCCTTTCTCTCCAGAGCGTCCCACCGGGCTGGGGCACTTTGTGGCCGATTTCACCCGCTCTGGACAACCCATCTATTTCAAGGAGTATTTTGATGCCCATGGAGGGATGGAGGCTTTTGGTTATCCTAAGGAGGAGCCCAAGCTACGCAACGGATGGTGGACCCAGCGCTTTCAGGCGGCCGTTTTTGAGTACCATCCGGAGAACGATAGGGATGGTTTTTTGCCTGGCAGCAATGTTCCCTATCGTAACTTTCGGGTGCTGTTGGAGTTGCTGGGTGATGAATACCTCGCTAAGGAGGGGCTGATTTTAGACTGGTAGAGGTGAGAGATGAGTACGTATCCAATGGAGCGGATACGGGGACAGGAAGCCTCCCTACGTTTGGCTGTTGTCCAAATGGAGGTGAGCTTAGGAGAAAAGGCGGTCAATATCCAAAAGACGTTGCAGTTCATCGATGACGCAGCGGCGCATGGTGTCAACCTCATCGTTTTTCCTGAGCTGTGCAATACCGGCTATGTTTTCAACAGCCGCCAGGAGTTGGCGGCCCTGGCCGAGCCTATACCCGAAGGGGAAACGGTGCAGGCGTGGTGGGCTAAGGCAGCGGACAAGAACATCTATATAGTGGCGGGCATAGCCGAGCGACAGGGGGCAAGCTATTATAACTCTGCTGTCCTAGTCGGTCCTCAGGGCTGTCTTGGGCTTTATCGTAAGGCTCACCTTTTCGACGAGGAGAAGCTGTTCTTCGAGCCTGGCGACCTTGGATTCCCTGTATTCAATCTTCCTTTTGGTAACGTCGGGATGCTTATTTGCTACGATATACGCTTTGCCGAACCGCCACGTATCTTGATGTTACAGGGAGCTGATCTCATCTGTGCACCAACCAACTGGGTGGCCCTGCCGCCCAATGTTCATCCTTGGGATGAGCATGGCTATTGTCTGGCGAACTATATCACCATCGCCCAGGCCGCTATCAATCAGGTCTTTGTGGCCTGCGCCGACAGGGTCGGTAGCGAAAGGGGGATACGATTTCTGGGGGCGAGCATCATCGCTGGTCAGAGCGGCTGGCCGCTGGCCGGCCCGGCCAGCCCTGACAAAGAAGAGCTACTCTACGCTGAGGTCAACCTCAGCGATGCCCGTCGGGCAAAGATCATAAATTCACTTAACGATACCTTAAGGGATAGACGCATAGATCTCTATGACCGTATGCTCGGCTATACCTTGCACAAGCCCTTTCCCTTCTGATCACCACGGGGGGTAATTCGTCCACTGTCTCAGTCAGTCGGTCAGTCTAGGGAGGCAGAACTTCCTTAACCTTACATATTGAGGCAAGGGGCTACCGAGTAGAGGTTGAGCATAGGCGACGAAGGCTGAGGTGACGAAATTCTCCTCTGCGTTGAGGTAGGCATCCGGCAGAGGTCTCTCGCTGTTAGCCACCTCTGCCAGATCAGCCAAAGCGGTCGTGCAGCAGTAAGCAGGGCCTGGCTCTCTCATCAATGTCACCATACGGTCGGTGTGTCCTTCCAGGGCGTAGCGAACGGCCATCTGGCCCGTCAGATAGGCCTCTTCCAGGTCTATTGAGGAAACGCAAGTCATAGACATCCTTTGGATGGTACCTGGCTTATCCCAACGAGCACATAGGCCGAGCTCATCGGTGACCAAGCGGCAAAGACGGCTGGCTACTCCCACAATATAGGGATGACCAAAAGCGTCCTTCAGCCGTGTCTCCGATACGGTGCCCAACGGCTGTCCTTTCTCATCCCGCAGCGTCTCTGGAACGATGACTACGGCATAGCCGAGGCGACGGTAAACCATCTCCAGATCAGTCAGCAATTTATTGCTGGCCAGAGGGCGCTCTGGAAAATAGATGAGGTGGGGCGCATCCTCGTCGGTACGCTTGCCCAGGGCGCAGGCACCTGCTAACCAACCAGCATTGCGGCCCATAACCTCGATGAATTTGATCGGATCAGACCTGGCCATAGCCTCCGTATCCCGTCCGGCCTCCTGGGTGGCTATCGCCAGAAAGCGAGCAGCACTGCCATATCCGGGGCAGTGGTCGGTCAGGGGTAGGTCGTTATCGATAGTCTTGGGCACGTGGATGACTCTCAGGTCATATCCCGATTGCTGAGCCAGTTGGGCTATTTTGTGGGCTGTATCGGCGGAATCGTTTCCGCCTATATAAATAAAATACCTGACACTATAATCGTTGAGCGTTTGGAGGACTTTGGCCGTGTCAGCGGGCTGCAAGCGATAGCGACAGGAGCCGAGGGCAGCGGCCGGGGTCAGGCGTAGCCCTTCAATAGTGGAGGGATTTTCGGCTTGCAAATCTACGAGTTCTCCATTTAATATTCCCAGCACACCGTGTAAGGTGCCATAGATCCCACTGATCAGTTTGTGCTTAAGCGCCTCGTGGATGACGCCAACCAGGCTGGCATTCATGACGGTCGTACAGCCACCGGATTGGCCGACAAGCAGGTTGCCTTTCGGGGTGATCGTCATTGAGGTTGCCTCCCGTGTGATGATATGATACTGTAGGCTAGCGAGGGAGTCAACAAACGGGCCTCTCTGGAAATGCTATCCTGTGCGCTTCGAGGCGCTCTTGAGGCGTGAGTCCTCAGTGGTGAGTTTCGCATGCGTGTCTTGATGATCTCTAAGGCCCTGATCGTTGGTGCCTATCAGAAGAAGGCGGAGGAGCTGGCCAGGATGGCAGATGTGCAGCTCAGCGTCGTCGTCCCTCCCTACTGGAGGGATGGTCGCCAGCGAACTTATCTGGAACGGGCCCACCTGGTCGGATACGAGCTGATTGTGGAGAAGATCCTCTTCAATGGGCATTTTCATCTGCATTTCTATCCCGGATTGAAGCGTCATTTTCAGCGTCTTCAGCCGGACATCGTTCATATTGAAGAGGAACCATATAATCTGGCCACCTGGCATGCGCTGCGCCTCGCTAAGAGGAGGGGAGCCAGGTCACTCTTTTTCACCTGGCAAAACATTTATCGCCGGCTTCCCTTCCCCTTCAACCTCTTCGAACACTATAACTATAGTCAGGCCGATTATGCTATTGCCGGAAACGAGGCTGCCAAAGATGTCCTGCGCCGCAAAGGATTCGGCAAACCCATCGCTGTGATTCCTCAATTTGGCGTTGATCCCTCTCTATACGAGCGAGAAGGCCTGGAGCTCACCTGTAGGCCAGCGGATCAACAAGGACGGCCATTTATAATCGGATATATCGGCCGCATCGTTCCTCAGAAGGGGCTTCTTTCGCTTCTGCGGGCGGCGGTCGGATTGGCCGGTCAGTGGCAACTGATCCTTATAGGCGAAGGTGACTTTCGAGCGCGGTTGGAGAAGGAAACGGCTGAATTGGGCATCACTGATCGCCTGATCTTCAAGGGGCCTGTGCCTTCAGTTGAGGTACCTCGCTACCTGACTGGATTTGATGTCTTAGTCCTGCCATCTCTGACGACGCCCAGTTGGAAGGAGCAGTTCGGACGGGTGCTTATTGAGGCGATGGCTTGTGAGGTGCCGGTGATTGGTTCTGATTCGGGGGAAATCCCTAACGTCATCGGAGACGCCGGCTTGATCTTCCCTGAGGGCGACGTGGAACGGCTGCGCTCTTGCCTGCGGCGCGTAAGGGAGGATGACGTCCTGCGCGGCCGCCTGGCCAGGCTGGGGCGTCAGCGTGTGCTTGACCATTACACTCAGGCCAGGATAGCGCAGGAGACCTACCGTGTCTACGCTGAGATGTTAGCCTGAGCTAAGGGCTGGGCACCAACCTTAATGCGGCATACTTCTGGCTACCTTCAATAGCTCCTCTGGGGGATAGATCGTGGTCAGGATCAGATACCTATCAGCGGCTCTCCAACGTAGCTGATTACATGGCGTACCGTCGTCCCCCTTGCCTGTGAGAAGTGTACCCTCTTGACCATTGATGGTTATGGTGGTCCTCTCTAAAATTGTGACCGGTTCAGGCACGGTTGGAGGCGGATCGGCGCTTGTGGTGATTATCTCGTGGATCAGTAGCCCCTGGCGCCAGTCGGCGGAGCGGAAAAGCAGCGAGACCATGCGCACTGGTTCACGTCGTCCGACTATCTCTGCGGCTAGCCAGGCGGTGGTCCCCTTGCCGAGAGAGGCGTTGGCGTAGGAGTGGGATTAATTCCTGAGTTATGAAAAAGGCCGTGGTCATAAACATAAGCACGATAAGCGCATACCACAGGAGAGTGGGAGCTTGGGGTTGGCCGAGCCAGTGGCGTAGGTCAAAAAGGGCGATGTTCGCCCGGAAATGAGGACCACTGCGCCATGGAGAAAGAAGGTAGTAGAGGGGGATGGTTACTGGTGGTAACAGAAGAACCAGAAGGCGGAACCCGAGGACGAGGGAGGGGAGGCGAATGCACCAAACCCTTAACAAGGCCTCGACGATGATAGCGATGAGCGCAGCGTAGACAACGCTTTGGATCAAATATTCACTGAGATAGAACGGCCACAAGGTTGATGGCATAGCGTATCACTGTCTTTCCAGGACTACTACAGTGAGTATAAATCTCTTGGGGAGGCTATGTCTAGTTGCCGGGGGTAAAGGTGATCTTCTTGGCTAGGCCCTCACCGCGCCGGCGATGGCGTTGTGGAAAAGGGGCCTTAGGCAGTCAATCTTATTATTCTCTCTGGATGGATGGACGCGATTGGTGAGGAGGATCACAGCTAAATCCAGGCTTGGACACAGGCACAATGATGTGCCTGTGAAGCCGGTATGTCCAATGGAGAGCGGCCCTAGGAGATCACCAAATTCTGGCATCTGGAGGGCCCATCCCAGCCCACGTGATGCGTTCAGCTGAGGCGTATGATTCTTGAACATCGCTTGGACGGTGAGAGGGCTAAGTATGCGTCTCCCAGCGTACTCGCCTTGATTGAGCATCATTTGGGCGAAGATGGCCAGGTCCCAGGCGGTGGAGAATAAGCCAGCGTTGCCTGATACACCGCCCAAGACGTCGCAGTTTTCGTCGTGAACAGTTCCCCACATCACCTGGCCTCGCCAGCGGCAGTGTTCGGTAGCTACGATGCGTTCCCGTTTCTCCGCTGGGGGTCGAAATCCGGTATCCTCCATCTTTAAGGGGCCGAAGACGTTATTGTGCAAGAATGTATCTAAAGTGACCGCGGAGACCCTCTCTACCACATCGGCTAATAGGTGAAAACCCAAGCATGTGTAGTTGAAGGCCTGTCCGGGTGGTGCCAGCAGGGGCATATTGTAGATAGCAGAGCGTAATTGTGCTGGTTCCGGATAATCGTGATGTAGTTCCGGCTTGAGGGGTAATCCGGAGGTATGCGTGAGCAGATGCCAAATCGTGACTTCGCTTTTCCAAGGACCGCGGAACTGGGGCAGGAAGGACTCGATGGGATCATTCAAGCGCAGGTGTCCCTGCTCCACCAGAGACATGATCGCCGTGGCCGTGGCTACGGCTTTAGTCAGCGAGGCCAGATCGAAGATGGAATCCCGGCGCATAGGACGTCGCTCAGGAGTGGTCATAGCTTCCCCTAAGGCCTCATATAGGGCCACCACCCCATAGCGCATGACCAGGGTGACAGCCCCAGGAAAGGCCCCCTCGGCTACCCCTTTATTCAATACCTCGGTAGCCGAGGCGAGACGGTCGGGGAAGAAGTCGGCCTCTTCCGCAGAGCCAATCCTGATCTGGCGCGTTCTGATGTGGGAACTTATGCCCAGCCTCCTGGCAAGGTTTATTAGACGCTTAAATATCTAGAAGTTGTATCTATCGTCCTTATCCCTAGCCCTTTAATCCGGTGGTGGCGATCGTCTCAATAAAGAAGCGTTGAGAGAAGATATAGATTATTAGGGTGGGGATCATAGCCAGGAAAGTGCCAGCCATCAGCTCACTCCAGTAGACGTGCCACTGGGCCTGGAAAAAGCTCAATCCACCCGTTACAGTCATCGTATCCGTGTGGGTGATGAAGATTATGGGCCCCAAAAAGTCGTTCCATGAGGTCATAAAAGCGAAGACACCGAGGACAGCGAGGTGTGGCTTGGCTAAGGGCAGACAGATACGCCAATAGAGGTCGAAGAGGTTACCGCCATCGATAGCGGCGGCCTCGATTAGTTCTCTGGGAACGGCGAGGAAGGCCTGGCGCAGGAGAAAGATGCCAAAGGCACCGGTGATCCCTCCGAAGAACGGTGGTACCCAGAGAGGGAGTAACGTATCCAGCCAACCTAGCTTGCTCATCAAGATGAAAAGGGGCACCATAATCACTTGGAAGGGGATCATCATGGTGCCTAGTATGATTATCAGTAGCAGGTTGCGGCCAGGGAACTTCAGGTTTGTCAGGGCAAACGCCGTAAAGGAGCAAGACAACAGTTGTCCAATGGTGGCCAGGATGGCTACCTGAAAGCTGTTGAGGTAGAAGCGGGGGAAGGGGTAATTGTGCCAGATGGTCTGGAAGTTGGTGAAGACCATTGGATTAGGAATGATTCTAATGGGCATCAGAAAAAGATCACCGGTCCTGGTCAAGGCCGTCTTGAGCATCCAGAAGATGGGTGACAGGAAGATGATGGCTATGACTGTGAGCAGCAAATAAATGGACAATACTCTTAAGAAGGTACGGTATGTAGGTGGAGCTTGTCTCGATACAGTAATCGTTTTCATTGGTAATAGACCCACCTCCTTTGGACAACGAATTGCACAATAGTAATGACCATGGTCACGGCGAAGAGGATGAAGGCCAGGGCAGAAGCGTAGCCCATCTTGTACCAACGGAAGCCACTTTCGTAGATGAAGTAAACCATAGTGTAGGTAGCATTACTGGGGCCACCACGGGTCATGATGTAGGTTAGGTCGAATACGTGAAAGGCCCAGATCACGGCGATAACCAGGATGAAAAACGTAGTGGGTGAGAGAAGAGGGATGGTCACGTGCCATAGTCTCTTCAAGGGTCCCGCTCCATCCAGGTTGGCTGCCTCATACAGCTCCCCAGGGATGCCCTGTAGACCAGCCAAGAAGATGACCATGTAGTATCCGGCATTGCGCCAAACGGAGGTGAGCACTATAGCTGGCATAGCCCAGGTTGTATTGGCCAGCCAGGTGAGGGTGGGTAGATGAAGGGATTTAAGAGCGTAATTGATCAATCCGAAATCTGGACTGTAGAGCCAGGCCCAGAGCAAGCCAATGGAGGCCAAGGAGAGCACAAAGGGCATGAACAAAACAGCGCGGTAGACCGTGATTCCCCCCAGACTACGGTTGATGGCCAGGGCGAGGAAGAAGGCTAACAGAATCTCCGCTGGAACGATGAGAACGATATAGTAGAGGGTGTTATATAGGGATTGCCAGAATAGTTCATCCTGGATCAGGTTTTGGTAGTTCTTTAAGCCAATGAAAATGGGTGCGGTGAGTATATCCCATCTAGTGAAGCTGATCGCGAAGGCGGCAATGATTGGGCCGGCGACGAAGACGACCAACCCGATCAAGTAAGGGAGCAGGAAGAACAAGGTCCATCCAGCGTTGGCCATTTTTGGACTGCGTATGGCCTTTAGGGCTCGTCCCAACCAGCTCTCAGAAATTTCAACTGTTCTTTCCATAAACGTCATTTTCCTTCCAATCGGCAGCTAGAGACCGATGTCTGTTGGCCATATTGAAAACGCACAGAACCCCCCTCGCAGGGTTATCCCGACGGCGGATACCCGTCAACTATGTGATCGGCAGGTATCCGCCGCCTTATGCCCTTCCGTCCCCAAGATAATAAAGGTGTGTACCCCTACCTCATTGACCGGCCAGAATCTTGTCGATCTTCTCGCTGGCCTTGGCGCATGCCTCCTTAGGAGTCGTCTGGTTCAGCCAGACCAGATCAAATTCCTTGGCGATGACCGAAGTACCCCCGGCCATGATCTGGAACCACTGGGCCGTGAATTGCAGGCTTCGCCCGTAGGCGTAGGAATCGACGAAGACCCGTAAATTATTTGGTGGTCCAGTCAGGTAATCTGGGCTGAGGGCGATGGCCTTTTTGGATGGCGTGGACATCTTCGTCTTGCCCATGGCCTTCTGTCCATCATCGCTGAGCAGGAAGTTGATGAAGGTCCAAGCGGCTTCCTTGTTCGGCGTCTTATTGTACATCACGATGGCTTGCGTCCAGTAGGCTACTGCTCTCTTCTTGCCCTTGGGTAGTGGGGCTAGGTCCCACTTGAAGGCTGTGATGCCCAGGGCTGGATTCACCGAATAGGAACCATCGATGCGCATGGCTATCTTGCCGGTGTGGAATGGATTTACCCCAGCCGGCAGCTGTCCTGGTCCAGGCGAGACCTTATACTTGTAGATCAAATCTTGCATGAACTGGATGGCCTCCACCGCCTCCGGCGAGGTCAGGGTGCACTTGGTCCTATCCTCACTGAGAACCGCCCCCCCGTTTTGAGCGATGAAGGAGACGTAGGATGGATAAAGGTTCTCCGAGTAAAACCCCCATTGAGCCACGTTTTTCGCATCGAAGCCAGGATCGGTGGGGTGTTTGCCATTGGCATCAACAGTCAGCTTTTGGGCTGCCTCCAGGAGCGCTTGCCAGGTCCAGGTATCATCTGGATATTTCACCCCTGCCTTGTCGAAGAGGTCCTTGTTGTAATAGAGGGCCTGAATATCCAACTCGTAAGGCACGGCATAGATCTTGCCCTGATACTCTGAGTTCTCCTTCTCGATGGTATAGTCGCTCAGGTTGATGCCGGCCTTCTGGAGATAGGGCCCCAATTCCTCAAAGACCCCCTTGGGGGCGATATTCTGGAAGTTTGCCCCGCTCATCATGAAGACGTCGTAGACTGTACCAGCGACGATCTGAGCGCTCAGCTTATCGTAGTACTGCGCAAAGGGCGCCGCTTCGATCTTGACGTCAATGTTGGGATGCTTTTGCTTGAAGACAGCTACCTGGGCTTCAGCCGCTTTTCGCCGCCCGGGGTCCTCATAAATTCCCCACCGGATGGTGACCGGCGCCGGTGGCACTGGCGTGGGGGAAGCTATGGCCACCGTTGGGGCGACGGCTGGTTTGGTAGGTGTCGGCGTCGCTGGCGCCGCCGGAGCACAGCCCATCTCTAAAACAGGCAATAGCACCAGTGCCAAAATTGTTGCTAGGAAAATCATCTTTTTCATCTCTTTCCTCCTAACCAAGAATCAACGTGCCTGAGATGGTCATCCTCTGCCGCAGGTTGCCCCTTGACGCTTGCGGTTAGCAGGGTGGCCATCGGCTATCCACTTTGCGATTGCCGTCCTTTTTTCTTGGGGCGTTACCTCCTTCCTAGCGAAAAGGCCTGATATTCCCGTTCACACGGGTTACCAGCCGTCACGACCAGGCTTGGCATAGATGGGTCGATGATTAGTGAGGCTATGGTTTCGGTCAAGAGTGGCTCCTCCACGTGCTCCCCCTCATGGCGGCAGATAGAGAAAGGATAATTGACATGATCCTTAGTGAATGTTTTAAGATCCTCCATCGTGATGTTCCCAACCTTATCTTCCAGCAAATTCTGCATGCGGTTGTAGCGGAAGAGGCTATCGTGGGAATAGGGAAGGCGAAAACGCTCATATCCCCTCAGGATGGGAGTGAGGTAATGGTTTGTATGAGCGATGATACCTTTAGTAGGATACAACGGCTCGTAGTTGGTGGCCGTCGTCTCCAGGCTCAGAACCTGGTCGGTGGCATCGGCCAATAAGTAGTTTATCCCCGACGCTCGCCTAGCACCGCTGATGGCCGCTATGGCATCACCGATGCGTTCTTGCTGAAGAATCTTTCTTACTATGAAGGTATAAGGAACCCCTGATCGGGAGTCGATCGGTACCAGCTTATTGATCACCACCCCTATCCCGGCAGAGTTGACGCCGGCGCAGCCCAACAACCCCGGCATTGACCATAATAACGCCGCTGGTCCTTCATCTGGCTTCAAATGCATCACCATCCCAGCAGTCTTGAAGATGGACCGATAATCATAGTTCTCCCCAATATAAGATTGGCCGTCAGTAGTAGCCTTGCCAGTGACACCGAAGACGGTACAGCCAAAGAGGAGCTGGTCAGCCAACATTGGATAGGCGAGGTCTTCGAAGTCCATAAGACAATTGAAGGCGAATATCTCCGATAGCTCCATCTCGGTCGCCTCAGCCATACCGCGCAGCTCCTCAACAAGGTCTGGGGCATACTCCATGGCATACGGTAGGTATCTGTTGGCTAGAGCCAAATACTTATCGTGAGGTAGGTACGTTAGACTCTTTCGTTTGAATAGCTCATGAAGGTTGGCAAAGTTATCTTCAACCAAGTAGGGAATGAGATTTTTATTCTGCGAACCAAGCGCATATCCTATCTCGTAAGGTGAACCACTGGCCTCGAGCACGGGTGTGACATCTTTCATAGGGCGAAATCTTTTCCTCCCTAATACCTTGGGTCAGGAAATCCACTTAAGGATGGCTATTCCTGGTCCCATCATCTCAGTGCGCCTATCTCTTAACCTTTGACTGCTCCCTGTGTTAATCCAACGATGAATTGTTTCTGCATAGCGATAAAGATAATCATGATAGGAAGGATAGACAAAATGGAGCCAGCCATCAGCGGCCCATACTCTATATTCCACGGATTTGCATATAAGGTAGCCAGACCGAGGGGCATCGTATACATATCAGAAGTATGTAACATCACCAACGGCCAAAGATACGAATTCCAGGAGGTTAACCAGAGGAAGATGGCCAGAGCCCCCAAGGCTGGCCTGACCACGGGGAGTATTACCTGCCAATAGATCTGGAATTCGGAACAGCCATCGATCCGACTGGCATCAAGCAGCTCATCGGGGACCGAGTCGATATATTGCCGCATCAAGAAGATGCCGAAGGCGTTGGCTGCGCCGGGGATAATCAGGGCCTGGAATGTATTCAACCAGCCGATTCGGGCCATGAGAGCGAACATAGGGATGATAGTTACCAGTTGTGGTATGGACACCGAGCTCAGTACGACCCAGAAGAGGAAATCGCGTCCAGCGAATCTATATTTGGAGAAGGCATAGCCAGCAAGAGAGGAGAAGAAGATGCCTAAGAGGGTGCTGCCAGCAGCCACTACGCCGCTATTAAGCATCCATCTGGATAGCTCGGTTGTTTTGAGGAGGTGAAAATAGTTATCCAGGATTGGCTTTTGGGGAATCAGGGATGGCCGTGGTGAGAAGAGCTCCGCTGGTTCTTTTAGCGAAGATACGACTGTCCAATAGAAGGGGGCGATGGTTAGAAGCAGAAAGATTATAAGAATGGTGTAAATCAAAGTATTCAAAAGCGGATTGCTCGTATTTGTTCTAGACATAATCTAAGACCTCAGCTCTGGTCAAGTCTCACCTGGTTAGGATCTTCACCTGTAGATAAGCGATAACAATCATCATTAATGTCATCAGATAGGAGATGGCCGAGGCGTACCCGAACCTCGAAAACTGGAAGGCGTTTTGGTATAGGTATATAGGCAAGGTTAAGGTCGCGTTGGCTGGACCACCCCGTGTCAGAATCCAGGGCTCCTCGAATATTTGGAAGGACCAGAGGGATGACATCACCAGGACAAACAGCAACATAGGTCTTAGCAAGGGAAGGGTCACGTGCCAGACGCGTCGCAGCGTGCTGGCCCCATCGACAGCCGCCGCATCGTAGAGCTCTCGATCGATCGCCTGTAGCCCGGCCAGAACGAAAACCATGTAGTATCCGGTAACCCTCCAGACCCTGGCGCCAATGAGTGACCACATAGCTAGGTTACTATCATTCAACCAATCCGGTTTTAGATTGAACCCCAGGGCCTGTAAGACAAGATTAAGAAGGCCGAAATCTCGACTCAGAATCATGCTGAAGATGAGGGCGGTGACGGCTAGGGCGACGGTAACGGGAATGAAGTAGGCTGTACGGAAAGCCTCTCTGAACTTCACAGCACCTTCATTCAGGATTAAGGCCAAAGGCACAGCGATACCCATCATAATGATGCTGTAGACGATGACAAAGAAAAAGGTATTCTTGACCGAAAGGAGGAAGATTGGATCAGAAAACAACAGTTGTCGATAGTTGCTTAAGCCTATAAATATTGGCGTACCTATGGCTTCCCATTTGGTGAAGCCTAGGTAGAATGAGAACAGGATGGGCCCTATCCAGAAGATTATGAACAGGATAAAGAACGGAGAAATGAACAAGTAAGGGGCCACTTTCCGTCCATTTACTATCCACCTTATCTTTTGTGCTGGTGCTGTTGCTATGCTCGCCATTTAGAGCTCCAACAAAGTACCTTACCCCGCCTTTTCTGCGTGCAAAGCACGGGCAGATGGCTAGCGACAAGCTGTGGCTGGGTTCAGCGTATCTGCGCCAATGGCGCAGATACGCTGAACCCTTCGGATACCTGCTCTAGGAGCAAAACCTCGCCGCAGAGCAGGTATCTGACCACAACTGCTGCTAATTGCCTCTCTGATAGAGTGCAGAGTGGCTATCTTCCAATGCCCTTTTCCTTGATCCGTTTCTCCACATTATCCCAGGCTTGTTCTGGCTCTTGCTTCCCGGCCCACATGGAGTCGATCTCCTCGCCCAGTATCACTGATACCTCAGCCCAACCCAGATAGTTAAAGATAGGTGTGGCACGATCGCGAAGGAAATCACGAAGGGTGCCACCACCGAAGTAGGGATCGGGTTTGTCTATGACCTCCTTGCTCTCAAAGGCTGGCTTGTAAGAGGGGATCTGATTCCCCTTTTCCCAGAGTAGGGTCTGTCCTTCCAGGGAAACGGCGTAGAACTGGACAAATTTCCAAGCTTCCTCTGGGTACTTGGTCTGAGCCGGTATAGCTACCCCCGACGAACCTAGCTCGGCGTTGTACTTAGGGGCATCTTTCGCCCATAGTGGGAAGGGTGTCCTAGCCCATTTTCCAGAGAGTCCCGCACAGTTTCTCTTCATTGAGACGATATCGCCGGAGTTCATCGGCCAGGTAACGAAGGCGTTGGCATTCATGCCGGCGTAAAACTCTGGCTTAAAGAGCTGAGTGAGCCAGCCAATATTGTGTTTGGCCTTTAGGTCATAGTACCAACGCAACGTCTCCTTGGCCAGCTTGTTGTTCTCAATGATCTTGTTACCTTTGTCGAAGATATTGCCCCCGCGCGATTGCAGGTACATGCGGTAGTGATCAGAACCCCAAAAGCCGCCCGGAATCCAAAGGGGAAGCATGGCTATATTCTCTTTCTCGCGCAGCGTCTTACCGATTTGGATGAACTCATCCCAGGTCTCTGGCGCTTTGAACCCGTATTTATCGAAGATATCCTTGCGGTAGAATAGCCCGCAGAGGTTATTCTCCGAAGGAAGTCCGTAGATACGGTCTCCAACGGTCATGAGACTCAACAGGTGTTCTGGGATGTCTTTCTTGAATGGGGCAGCGCGATCAGTGATATCCAGCATGCCCCTGCCCGGGCCGGAGAATTTGTAGAACATCCGCATCACTACTCGGGAAATATCCGGTGCTCCCATGCCCGCCGCTAGGGCGGCTACAAGCTTATCCTGTAGATCCCACGGCCCACCCACGGTGGTTTCAATCTTGATGTTGGGGTTCTTGGCCATGAAGCCCTTGGCTAGCTCCTCGTCGTGCTTCTGCCAGGTCCAAAAGGTCAGCTTCACCTCTTTGGGGGGAGGCGTGGGTACGGGCGTAGCTACGGCTACAGGGGTTAGTACGGCTGGTTTGGTAGGTGTCGGCGTCGCTGGCGCCGCGGGAGCACAGGCAGAGAGAAGGGCAGCTATGCTTGAGGCAGAGAGACCTAAAGCTGTAGTCCGAATAATGAACTCCCGGCGACTTATTCTCCTCTGGGTCAGTTGATCCATCAGTCGATTGATCTCGCTCATCTTCTATTCCTCCTTAGTGTTAAACAGCAATCCACTTTCAACGATGATAATTAATGGTTTATACATCATACATATGTCACTTCCTCCTTGGCTCCTGCAGGATACCTACCAGGCGGGCGGTCTCTCTGGCTACGATGATCTCCTCATTGGTGGGAACCACCAATACCTTCACTCTGGCCCCATCTCTGGAAATGATGGCCTCGACCCGACGACAATTGTTCTTCTGGGGGTCAAGTCGTATCCCCAGAAATTCCAGTCCACTACAGACTCTGCGACGCACCTCAACACTGTTCTCGCCGATGCCCCCAGCGAAGGCCAGAGCATCCACACCGCTCAGGGCCGCCGCATAAGCCCCAATGTATTTCTTGATCTCATAGACAAAAACGTCGAGGGCTAGCGCGGCGCGTTGGTCGCCACTCCTGGCTGCTTCCTCCAGGTCTCTTACGTCGCCGCTAAGCCCTGATATGCCCAAAAGCCCCCCTCGCTTGATGAGACACTCGCGGATCTCCCTTGTGGTTAGTCCTTTCCTCTCCATGATATATGGAATAACGAAGGGGTCGATGTCACCACAGCGCGTTGACATAGAGACCCCGGCCTGAGGCGAGAAGCCCATACTAGTATCGATCGATCGGCCATCCTGTATAGCGCAGATCGAGGAGCTACCCCCTAAATGACAGGCGATGAGGCGTAGTCCTTCTTTGGGTACCCCCAGAATTTGGGGCACCCTTTCGCATATATAGCGGAAGGAAGCGCCATGGAAGCCGTAACGACGTACGCCATACTTCTCATACCACTCGTAGGGGAGTCCATAGGTATAAGCGTGCGCAGGCATCGAGGTATGAAAGGCCGTTTCGAAAAGGGCTACTAAAGGCGTCTGGGGGATAAGACTTTGGAAGATGCACATGGCGGCAATGTATGGCGGGTTGTGGGCTGGAGCCACGTCGTTATACTCCTCCATAGCAGTGATGACCTCATCAGTAACCAGGACGGCGCCGCTGAGACAGCCGGCGTGAACGGCTTTGAATCCAACAGCGCTGAGCTGGCTGAGGTCAGCAATACAACCTGCTCTGGGATCACAGAGTAAAGCCAGGACCTGCTTGATGGCTGCCGTATGGTCAGGGGCATCTATCTCCTGGATTACAGCGGGCATCCCAGCAACCTGATGGCTTAAGGGGGCCTTGGCGCTGCCAATGCGCTCAACCTTGCCTATGGCCAGGGTTTGCTCCCCCTCCATCTCGATCAATTGATACTTGAATGATGTGCTTCCCACGTTGGCTACCAGTATCTTCATAGCTCCTCCAGCGCGTATTTTTGGGCGAAGCTGAGGAAGGCTTTCCTGAAGCACTCCATTGGTATGCTGGCTACGCCAGCCCCGGCCTGCCCACCTCGCTTGTGGATGATACCAGCGTGGCTTTGAGGCTCGATACCCTTTTCCAGGACCTTAATGATATCAATGCATGTCGGTGTCCCCTCGAAGTTAAGGATTGGTATCTGGTAATTGGGGTTCATTCCTATGGTTATCTCCCTCATCAGTCGCGTTCGGCTGATGGCTTCCTGCACCGTGCTGCCAGTGAGGAGGGTTACTGCTGGCGAGGCCGCTGCCGCTAGACCGCCGAGTCCCATCGCCTCTACCACGCAGCTGTCGCCGGAGAAGGGGACGGTGTCTTCGATCGTCCAACTGGGGTTGAGATAGTTCCCTTGGATCAGCGGGGCTGGCGCGGTGAACCATTCTTCTCCGAGGCTGCTCACTTTGATGCCGACCTCAATCCCGTTGCCACCCATCCCTGTGACTACCGTACAGTAGTCGATCCCCTTGGCAGCCTGAAGTACAGCATTACAGCCGGCCATCAGGACGTGCAGAGCGAAGCGTTCGGCCTTGATCAAGAAATCCAGACAACGGACTAGCTCTGCTTTTTCAAGATCTAGTTGAGCCAGATGAGGTGTGAGTTCAGCGAAGATGAGAAGGGTTGAGCCGAGCTCGCGACTGTGGTTCTCATCGCCCATGTGTAAAGAGCGCGCGATGACATTTCTCAGATTGACCCCACCCGTTTCTCTAAGGGCAGTGTCCAGAGCTGGTCCTAGCACTCCCTTGAACCAGGCCCAGCGCTCTTCCACCACCTCATTGTAAATGCCCCAGCGCAGGGCTTCAGAAGAAGGCCCCTCTTGGATGGTGGTATAAGACTCTGTCCCGTGGGCCAAATCCCTGGCTACTTGAATAGGCATGGAGGCAGTAGTAGGAGCCATCCCACCTCCCGGTACCCCGTAATCTAGCCCCGGCGCTAATTCTATCTCACCCCGCCGCACCATCTCCAGGGCCTCCTGCCTTGTTTTGGCTAGGCCCTCAAAGAGGATGCCGCCAATGACCCCATCCCGTTGGGCTGGTACCATCCTATCGATCTCAATGGGTGGTCCAGTGTGTAAGAGTAGGTTTTTCTTCATGCCCGGAATAGCTTCGATCGCTGGTTTCACCCCAACCCATACTGGTTGGCCCTGGACAAAAATATCGAAGGCCCTCTTGTTCGCTTCTTGGATCCTTTGGTGGATGTCCTTTTCCATTTATCTTCCCTTTTCCGTATGTTCATTGGGATAGGGCCTAGATGAATCTTGGTGTAGCTTCTCTAATAGCTTGGCTATCCTGAGGTCACCTCCGGCTGGTGGGTGCCAGTCAACGTGAGCCGTCTCTACCCCCTGTTGCTTTAGGGAAGCGGCCAGTGTTCTCACCCCAATGTTGATCACCTTGACCCTGGCCTTGCATAGCTTTTTGATCTCATTGGACATTCTAGCTTCCCCCTTAGCCATCTCTCTGGGCGGCTCTGATGATCAGTCCGGCCAAATGTGCTGCTTGTGCGCTACTGGGCGTCACGATAACCCCTGCCTCACGCAGCTTCTCCTCCTGGATTTCCAGATTCTGGGGATCACGTTTTGTGCCACACACTGAGGCCACTACCGTTAGATGTCTCCCTTCCTGACGAGCGTCATCCCTTGCTTCGGTGAGACAACTGGCCAGAAACCCGGCTGGGTCGGGATGGACGGCCGGTCCCAGGATGACATCAAGTAACAGGACGGCCACTTCTGGATCTTGTGCCTCTCTGGCCAGGCGTATGCGGTAGGGGGTAGGGTCGAGCACAGGATGGGGTCGTCCGCGCGTAAATTCTTCGTCACCAAGATCGATCAGGCTGTGCCCCTGGCTCTCCTGAGAATTCTTAAGGCGTAGGTGGGGGTATAGAGGTGCGTTGGAATAGATAGGGCCGATGATATCTTTCAGGATGAGCTGCGCTTGCAGGCAGAATGTGCCGCCGCCAAACAGTCCACGGAGATACTTCTGGTTTGCCTTGAACTTGTATGCCTCCTCGGTGATGATTTTGGTGATCTCCGTCTCCGGCAATGAGAAGCATCGCTTTTGGGGGACGCTGCCCTCGATTAGATTGACGGCAACGAAGGCGGCATCGTCCAAGGTGGCTGCTGGATAGGCCCCGGCGGCTATGATCGGCTCCATTGCGCCACCCAAGAAATTCACTACCACTGGCTTTCGGCAGTGTCGGACTCGATCCAAGATCAGCTGAGCCACCGATGGAGCCGGTGGCTTGGCGATCAAGACGATGACTCTGGTCTCCTCATCCTCGTCCAGGGCCTCTAGCCCTTGAAGCATCGTCGCTCCGCCAACCACTTCATGGAGATCACGGCCACCGCTGCCGATGGCTTGGGAGATTCCTAGTCCGGCGCGCTCGATCAAGGCGGCCACTTCTTGGATACCACTGCCTGAAGCACCGACGATCCCGATAGGACCAGGGCCGACGATGCTGGCCAAGGCTAAGGCTACACCGTTGATGTTAGCGACGCCGCAATCAGGCCCCATAACCAGGAGACCTTTCTCCTTGGCCAGCTGCTTTGTGGCCACCTCATCCTCCAGGGGCACGTTATCACTGAAGATAAGTACGTGCAAACCACGACGCAGGGCCTTGCGGGCCTCGGCGGCAGCGAACTCACCCGGTACTGAGATGATGGCCAAATTGGCCTCGGGCAGCGCTTGGAAGGCCGCATCGAGAGAGTGATACGATTCAACCTCTTGTTCGATATCCCTTCGAACGAGGTATTCGTCGATGTTGTTCAGGATCTCCCGGGCGATGTCTTCAGCGGTTACCCGCATGGCCACGATCATGTCATTGGCCGTGGCCGCTTTTGCTTCTGGGGTGAGGAGGCCGAGCTCCTTTAACATGTCCTTATTGGTATCAGTACCTATAACTACTAAAGCCTCGGCGATCCCCTCGATGGCACGGATCCTCTTAGAGGCGTTCATCAAGATCACGGAGTCACGATATTCATTTCGACGAATAAGGGATTTAATGATCATCGCCTTCCATCTACCCCCTAGATAAAGGCGGTGAAGATTTTGGCCAGCCTTGTCGCTCCAGGGATGGTAGTAAATAGGTTATAGTCATGCCAGCGTCTCCTCTTGAGATGGCAATATTTCTCAACCATGATAGGTCGTCTCGTTGAGGATAGTCATGACGATAGTGGGCCCCACGGCTCTCCTGGCGAAGCAGGGCGGCTTTGGCGATCATTTCTCCTACCAGGAGGGCATTTTTGCCCTCAAAGAGGGATAACCATTCCCCCAAATTGGTGGGCTGAAGGCTAGCGCATTTTGCGGCCAAAGTTTTGATCTCTTGTATCGCTTGCTCTAATCCTCCTCGTTCTCTAACCAAGCCAACTTTAGTCCACATAATTTGCCTGAGCCTAGATAAGATCGACCCAATAGGCCAGGTGCGCTCCTCTTGGGGAGATATCGACCGCACGATCTGGTTCCAGTGTTTGTCCAACTCCTCTGGGCTGAGTTTTGGCTCGGCTGTCCTTAAGGCATATGCAGCCGCGTAGTGGCCGGCACGGTGACCGAAGACTAATACGTCCGTGCCGGAATTGCCCGCTAGTCGGTTTGCTCCATGTATGCCTCCTGCCACCTCACCCGCGGTGAAGAGGCCGGGAATAGAGGTCATAGTGTACTCGTTGATACGTATGCCTCCCATCATATAATGTTGAGCGGGAGCGACCTCGAGGGGTATGGTCTTTGGATCCAGGCCTCCTGCCCGGCAAATGGCCAGGAAGCGAGGGTGTTTTTCTAGGGAACTGTTGGTGAGATCAAAGAATACGCCCCCGTTTGGTGTCGCCCTGCCCTCTTGTATTTGGGTATAGACAGACCTGGCTAGTACATCCTTGCCAATGCCTTTACATCTGTCCCTATAATTAGGGAGGAAGTCCTCTCGTTGTCCGTTGTAAACGGCGGCACCCTCTGAAAAGAGGAAGGAGACGCTAAATCCACGACACTCCGCTGGGGTGATGATGACGAAAGGCTCGAATTGGACAAACTCCATATCGATCAATTCCGCCCCCGCACTATAGGCCAAAGCGTATCCATCACCGCTAAGCCTAGGGGGATTAGTGCTAAAGGCATAGATGCCGCCTATGCCTCCTGTTGCCAGGATCGTCGCCTTCGCCGAAAAAGCATGGATGGTTTGCTCCTGAGGGTTGATGGCTAAGGCGCCTTTGACTTGGCCATCGCCCATTAGTAGGGATACAACAGTCGTTCCAGAGTGTATCGTCACCCCGTGTTCTTGCAGCTGCTGTTGCAAGCAATCAACGATCCTTGGTCCCGTTTGATCAGTATAATAGAGGGTTCGCGGACGATTGTTGCCTGCTGTCAGGCGAGGGGCATAGGTGCCGTTGGCCTTCTTCAAGGGTACACCGATCTCTTCTAAGAACTGGACTTGCTGAGTGGATTCGGTGGCAAGGATGGCCACCAGGCGTGGATTATTGATAAATTCGCCACTTAATACGGTATCACTGAAGAAGTCAGCTGGGCTATCGCCGGACTCAGCGAGACAAGCGTTTAGGCCGACTATACCCAAGCTGGCCGGGCCCTTCGTCAGTATAGTAACCCTAACGTTGCTCTCGGCAGCCGCTAGCGCTGCTCGTAGAGCAGCTGTACCCCCACCGATGATCAATACATCCGTTGATGATACTTGCCTTTTCATCCGTCTTGTGTCCCATCTTTCTTTGGTAAAGGCGTTACGTTACTGGTTCTAAGTTATGCCTTTCGTAAGCATTTTGACAAGGATTGCCTGTAGTGATCCACAGCGACAGCCGGCGCAAATCCATAATCATGGAGGAGATCGTATTCCCTGTCTGAAGCTCGGATAGTCCTGGCAGTGGGTGGCGACAGATTGACTGAGGATAACCAACATGGTCTTTAGCGAAGCTCATTAGATCCTGCAGGGTGATATGGCCGCGGCGTTGTCGTAACAGCTTGTTGATTCTGCTCCAGCGCACGTAGCTATCACCGTTATAGGGTCGGCTGGGGGCATCATAGGGCAAAAGGCGTGGATGAACATAGTGGTTGGTATGCCCCACGTATTCCTCCAAGGCGTAGATTATCTCGGCTTTGGTAGCCGTCGTTTCCAGGCTTAAGATCTCCCCATTGGCATCGGCCAAGAGGTAATTGATGCCTGAGGCGCGCCGGCTGGATATAATGACGTTTATGGCGTCGGCCATGGTCCTCTGTTCCAGGGCTTTGCGCAGTACGAAAGTGTATGGCACACCGGGATGGCTATCGGAGGGTGTCAGATTGTTGATTACGATGCCTAATCCAGCCGAATTCATCCCCGCGCAGCCAACGAGGCCAGCGATGGTGAAAAGCATAGTGGTGAGGTTTGGTGCTGTATTTAGCCTGATAAGGAGGATACCTTTTTGGAATAGTCCGCGCAGATCGTAGTTCTGTCCTAGGTAAACCCCATTATCAGCTGTTGCCGAATGGGCCGCAGCGAAGGTGGTGCAGCCGAAGAGCAACTCGGTAGACGATTGAGGGTAGGTGAGATCAAAGAGATCAAGGAAATAGTTTAGGCCAAACACTTGCTCAAATTCTAGCCCTGCTCCTGAGGCTATACCCCTTACCTCCTCGACTAAATCTGAGGCGTATCCCATAGCGTAAGGCAAACCCTTACGTACCAGATTAGCAAACCGCTCATCGGAAAGAGGGGTAAGCCCCTTCTTCTCTACCAGGTTCTGTAAGCTGAGCCTGTTCTTCTCCACCAATTCTGCGGTTATGGTCGCAAAATGCGATCCGTAAGTATAGCCGCGCTCGTAGGGTGAACCGCTAAGGGTGAGCAGCTCCATTTATCGTCTCCTCAAGGCCGCACTACGACCGCAATCACGCCCTGATGTCGGCCAATTACCATGCTGACAGCCGATCTCCCCCAAGCAATGACCGTATTTAAATATGAATCTCATACCATTGACCTATCTTTAAAAGTAGCGCTTGCCCAGCACAGCACCTTTCCCCAGGGATTGCACCATTTGGGCGTAAATAGAGAGATAACTTCCAGGCACAACTGTTCCGGGTTGAGGGGTAAGGGTCGCCAAACGAGCCTCGATCTCAGCGTCATCAAGAGCCACATTGAGCTGGCGGGCTGGTATATCGATGGAGATGATGTCCCCATCCCGAACGGCGGCGATGGGTCCACCTACGGCTGCTTCAGGTGAGACATGCCCGATGCAGGCCCCCTCAGTGGCGCCAGAGAAACGCCCATCAGTGATTAGGGCTACAGAGCGGCCTAAGCCCATACCAACGAGCTGTCCTGTAAAGGCGAAAACGGTTACCAGCCCAGGGCCACCCCTGGGACCCTGATTCAAGATGAGCACCACATCCCCTGGCCTTATCGCACCAGCTTGAAGCGCGGTGGAAGCATCCCCTTCTGACCAATAAACCTTAGCTGGTCCGGAGAAGACATACATTTCGGGGCATACGGCTGATTGTTTCACGATCGCTCCCTCAGGGGCGATATTTCCCCTGAGTATGGCCAGGCCACCCTCCTTTTGCAGAGGGGCGTCGAGAGAGCGGATAACGGCGCGATCCAGCACGGTAGCAGCAGCCCAATGCTGTCCGGCAGATGCCCCAGATACGGTTAAGACGTTGGGGTTCAGCTTGTCCCCACTAGCCAGTTCCTTCATCACAGCCTGTAGGCCACCTGCCTGATCCAGGTTGGGCATGTAATACGGACCATTGGGGGCGATGCCGCAGAGCAAGGGTACCTCTCGGCTACATCGATCAAAGAGGGCTAGACAGTCGATGTCTAAGCCAGCCTCTACGGCGATGGCTGGCAGGTGAACAACACAATTAGTGGATCCGCCGATAGCCATGCTCACCTTAATAGCATTTTCGATCGATTCTGGGGTGATGATTTCTCGTGGCGCAATTCCTTCCGCTAGGAGGGTCATAATCTGTTCTCCGGCGCGGCGCGCCAGATCCAGGAGACGTGGCCCGATGGCTGGCATAGTAGCATTGCCTGGTAAAGACATGCCCAGAGCCTCGGTGACACAACCCATAGTGTTGGCTGTGCCCATAAAGGCACAAGCACCGCCGGGGGCACAAGCCACCCTGAGAATATCGTCCAATTCCTCTTGGGTCAGCCCACCGCTCTGTCGTTTACCAACAGCCTTGCCCACCTCCAGGAAGGTGCAGGGCATGCCGCGGTGCTCTCCTAAGGCCATATAGCCCCCTGTCACCAGTAGGGCAGGGATATTTATTCTGGCTGTGGCCATCAGATGGGCCGGCACAATCTTGTCGCAGGTGGAGAGTAGCACCATAGCATCGAACTGGTTGGCCTCAACGATCACTTCTACTTCAGCAGTGATAAGGTCTCGGCTGGGCAGGATATATTTGGGATTAGCCAGGGCGAGGCCATCACACAACCCCATCGTGTATACTTCGAAGGGCACCCCTCCTGCTTGGCGAATGCCTTCCTTGACCGCACGGGCAACCTCACGGAGATGTAAATGCCCGGGGTTAGCCTCATTCCAGGAGTTGATTACGGCCACGAAGGGGCGTTTGAGCTCGTCTGCGCTTAACCCGCTGCCGAATAAGAGAGCTCGTCGCTCAGCAGCCGCTAACCCTCGGCAGTGTTTGCTTCTCAGCATGTGCCCTCTTCCCCTCATTAAGAGTCTTCCGGCCTGAGGATGATTTTGCATCCCTGACGCTGTTGCATTTGGGTGAAACCGATTTCCCATTGAGAAAGGGGTAGTTCAGTCGTGATAAGGGGGTGAACAGCCACCTTACCCTGGGCCAGGAGCTCTAATGCTCTTTGCCAAGAAACATAGGTAGCGCCGAAAGAACCGACAACCGTCAGCTCCTTGGTAGTAATCTGATTGAAATCGAGTTCTATATTTTTAGCGAAAAGCCCTACTTGTACGTAGCGCCCCCTTTTTTTAACAGCCGCTAGACCTAATTGGGCCGCGGCGGCTGCCCCAGCACACTCAAAAACAGCATCAGCCCCTTGCCCGGCGGAGTAAGCGAGGACGGTTGCCAGAGGATCTTGTTTTTGCCCGTCGATGGTCGCGTCTAGACCGAGCGCCGCGCCGAGGCGCAGCCGTTCGATGTCAGCGCTTGTGCCGCACAGGATTACCCTGGCTCCCTGAGCCCTGGCCACCTGAGATACCAGGAGCCCGATTGGGCCCGGGCCGGTGACCAGCACCACGTCTGCGGCCGAGACGTGTCCATGCTCCAGGACGGCGTGCACGCAGCAGGATAGTGGCTCGGCCATAGCCCCATTTAAAAAGTCGATGTTATCTGGCAAACGGTGTACTTTCTCTTGGGGTACCAGACAATATCTAGCGAAGGCCCCGTTGACTCCACTTCCTAAGGAACGTCGCTCAGGGCAAAGGGCTGGAGCACCCATCCGGCAGTATGCGCATGTTCCACACGTCTGCACAGCAGCCTCACAGGTAACCCGATCGCCGATCTGCCAGCGGGAGACGCCAGCTCCCAAGTCCACGATCACACCGCTAAACTCATGCCCCATGACCACTGGTGGCCAGGAGGGGAAGAGGTCGTGATATATATGTAAATCGGAACCGCAGATACCGGCGGCCTCAACGCGCACCTTCACTTCACCAGGACCTGCTATGGGCTCATCTATATCCATCAGGGTCACGAACCCTTGACCGTGCTGTGTTTTAACCAAAGCCTTCAAAAATTTCCACCTCGTTAATATTCTTTACGACCTTCGGTCGGCTGTAGTCCTCCTGATGGAGGTGAGGCAATAAAGCATCGTCTCCGCCGCCTGGGCTATACTGAGAGCATCAATACCGTATTTGGCGAAGAGGTCGCACGGCTTACCCGAATCGCCGAAGACATCCTGCAAGCCCAAACGTTTCACTGGCACGCTAGGAGTTTCCCCTAGGGCCTCTAACACGGCGCTCCCCAGTCCACCGATGACGTTGTGATCCTCAACTGTGATCAACGCCAGGGAAGAGTGAGCGGCAGCCAGGATCGCTTGAGTGTCAATAGGTTTAATGGTGTGAACGTTGAGAACAGCAGCCCGGATGCCGCGAGCGGAGAGAAGGTCAGCCGCCTCCAAGGCCATGTGGACGGTTACACCAGTGGCAATTAGGGTTACCTCACCGTCGGGTCGCAGTGGCACGGCCTGGCCCAGGACGAAGTGGTGATGTTCATCAGGCAGATCGGGCACGTTTGAGCGCCCGAGACGGATATACACTGGGCCCTTATGCTCCAGGGCGGCTTCCACAGCATAAGTCGTTTCCCGCGCATCGGCAGGGGAGATAACAGTCATGTTCGGGAAAGCGCGCATAATGGCGATATCCTCTATGGACTGATGTGTCGGTCCGGCTTCGCCCACATCGAGGCCAGCGTGTGTGGCTACAATTTTGACGTTTAGGTTAGGATAGCAGATGGAGGTACGCACCTGTTCGCAAGCTTTCATGCTGGCGAAGACGGTGAAGGTGCTGACGAAGGGGACAAGACCGCAGGTGGACAGCCCAGCGGCCACCCCCAGCAGGTTCTGCTCAGCACACCCCATATTGAAGAACCGTTGAGGGAACTCCTTGGCGAAGTGCACTGTTTGCGTCGATTCCGATAGGTCTGCGTCTAAGACTACGATCTTAGGATTCCTTCGACCTAGCTCAACGATGGCTCGGCCGTAGGCCTCGCGGGTTGATCTAAGCTCGCTCATCTCAGGCGTTTTCCTCCAGCTCTTTGAGGGCTTGGGCCAGGAGTTCTGCTCCAGGTGCTTTGCCGTGCCATTCGTACCTATTTTCCATATAAGAAACGCCCTTTCCCTTTACGGTGTGGGCGATAATGATTGTTGGTCGATCCTTGGCTCGCTTGGCCCCTTTTATGGCAGTGATGATTTGGGTGATATCGTGTCCATCGATCTCTCGTACCCGCCAACCGAAAGCTCGCCACTTTGGGGGCAATGGTTCGAGGGCGATTATTCTTTCGGTAGCTCCATCAAGTTGTAGTTTATTGCGGTCTAAAATGGCGATAAGATTATTCAATTTATGATGGGAAGCGGCCATAGCTGCCTCCCAGACTTGCCCTTCTTGAACTTCCCCATCGCCCAGTAATACGAAAACGTGGTATCGTCTCCTCAAGATTTTGCCGGCCAGGGCCATGCCGACACCAGCCGATAGTCCGTGTCCCAGCGAACCAGTGGTCATGTCTAAGCCGGGTGTTTTCTTCATATCAGGATGTCCTTGAAGCATGCCATCAACCTGGCGAAAGGTGGATAATTTCTCTTTGGGGAAAAAGCCTGCCTCAGCTAAGGTGGCGTAGAGGGCAGGGGCAGCGTGTCCTTTGCTGAGGATAAAGCGGTCACGATCTGGCCATTTGGGCTCACTTGGCCTAACGTTAAGCAGACAAAAATAGAGGGAGGCCAGGATATCGGCGCACGAGAGTGACCCGCCGGGATGTCCGGAGCTGGCTGCCCCAATCATTTGTAAGGCTGTGCGCCGGATGAGCCGTGCTTTCTGCTGGAGCTCAAGAATAGTTTTGCATTGCTGGTCTCTCGTCTTTGTCTCTCTCAAGGCATGCATCGTTTCTCCATGTGGCTTGACTTATTGGCTCCGCAGGATGCTCTTATCACGAGCTTAGGTTCCATTGTTACTATCTTCGGTTTTGCCTTCTTCCCAGTCGCCCTATCCAAAAGCATCTTGGCCGCGATAGTGCCCATCTTATAGGCAGAGACAGCCATAGTGGTGAGAGGGGGCGTTATCAGGGAGGCTAGGAGGATGTCATCGAAGCCAACGATGGCCACGTCGTCAGGTACACCGGCTCCGACCTCCTCTACGGCCCTGATGGCCCCAATGGCCATCACATCATTAGCGGCAAAGAGGGCGGTGGGCCATGGTTTCCGTTTCAATAGCCGCTTCATAGCCAGGTAACCGCCTTGATATTGGTACTTCCCATCTTCGATCAAGTCCTCATCCACGGCTAAGCCATACTCAGACAAAGCGTGCTCGTAGCCGCGCCTTCTCTCCTGGCTGGTTCGGATCGACATCTGTCCAGTGATGAAGGCGATGCGTCTGTGCCCCAGGGTAAGCAAATGCCGGGTAGCCTGATAAGCACCCTCAGCGTTGTTGATGATCACGGCATCGGTCATAACCTCTCCGACGTAGCGGCCAGCGAAGACGAGATTAAGTCCCTCCGCCAAGAAGGCGTTGATCTGCTCCTTGTTAACCCCGGTGGAGGCGAGGATGATGCCATCGACCTGCTTTTGCTGCAGAACCCTGATGTAGGTTAGCTCCTTTTCTGGCCGGTTATCGGAATTACAGAGGATGACGTTCCAAGCGCGGCGGTTGGCCACATCCTCAACACCGCGCGCGATGGCTGGAAAGTAAGGATTAATGATGTCAGGGATAACTAATCCGATGGTACGAGTTTCCTTCGTCACTAAGCTGCGCGCTAAGAAGTTTGGTCTATAATCAAGTTGTTTGACAGCTTCTTCAATGCGCTTCTTAGTTTCCTCTCTTGTAATTATCTTATTATTCAGCAGGCGGGATACGGTGGTTGGGGATACCCTAGCGAGGGCGGCTACATCCTTGATGGTGGCCATCGTTTCTCCTTATGTGCCCATCCATATGCCACCGGTAGCATTGATCGTCTCGCCGGTGATAAAGGAGGCTGCTTCTGAGGCCAGAAAGACGGCTACGGAGGCGATCTCCTCAGGTCGCCCTAACCGACCTAAGGGAGTTTCGCTGATCCAGCGCGCCCTTTCACGTGCCTGTCTCTCCGCTTCCATCGCGGTGGCGATGCGGCCCGGTCCTATAGCATTGACGTTAATATTGTATGGCCCTACTTCCTTGGCTAGGGACATAGTGAAGGCGATCACAGCGGCTTTGGAGGCGGCATAGTGGGCGTGCTGATAAGAGCCCGTATGGGCGACGAGGGAAGCGATGTTGATGATCTTGCCCTGTCGCTGTTGGATCATCGTGGGTAGCACAGCTTTACAGCAGAGGAAGACCCCTTTCAGATTAGTATCTATAACCTTATCCCAATCTTCTTCTGGCATGTCCACAACGAAAGAGCCAGTAGCTATACCGGCGTTATTGACGAGGATATCGATTCGTCCAAATCTACTCAGGGTAGTTTCAACCATACGCTGCACAGCCAAACTGTCAGAGACGTCGGCCTGGATGCTTATCGCTTCTCCACCCTCTTGGTGGATCTCTTCTACTACCCTTGTGGCCGCCTCAGAGTTAGAGACGTAGTTGACGACTACCCGTGCTCCCTCCTTGGCCATGGCCAGGCTGATTGCTCGGCCGATACCCCGTGCTCCACCAGTAACGATGGCTACCTTATCCTGCAAGATCATAGGTCACTCCCCTCACCGTAGCGGTTCTTACCCCATCGACCTTGGGATGGCCTTGCGTTCGCCAGAAGTAATGACTGGTGCTCTCCCCTGGCAAGATTCTGTTATACGAGAAGGTATCGTTTCGCGGTGAGCAGCTCACCCCTCTTAATTTAGTAAATCGTTTTAGGCAAACGATTTACTAAATTAATAATAGCATTGGAGCGCAGATTTGTCAAGTCCTTTGGACAAGCAGGAACTTTCATAATGGGGAGTGTCCGCCGAAGGCGGAGCGGGGGTCACAGGGGGTGCCCCCCTATTTAACAAAGGCCCCGAAGGGCTACCTTGAATCCGCCGAAGGCGGATTTGGGGGTCATTCCTCCTTCGGCGGACTTACAGTATGAAAGAGGCTATATTCAAGCACGGATAGAGGTCATACTTTTCAATGGAAAATCCCCCAGAGCCCGCTTATCTTGCAAAAATAGCCTCTCTACGATAAAATTGAAATGTCAATCCAAAAGGGCCCATAGCTCAGCGGCAGAGCGGCCGGCTCATAACCGGTTGGTCCCTGGTTCGAATCCGGGTGGGCCCACCAGCGCCTGAAGAGTATTTTGCCCCCCCTCTCCATATGGCGAGGAGGGCAATTCGTTATTGGAGAACGGTGTCGGTCCTCAAACCAGGGCTGCCCTGCTGACCTGCCTAGACATCTGACGATACTGCTCCAGTGCTTTAGCAACCCACCCTAGTCCTAATTCGTGTAACTTCGCCGCTGTCGGCCAACCGCTAGTCGCATCCCAACCCATCATCTGATAATAGGTCCGCAGAGCCTCTCGCATAGCCTCTCGATCAATGCCGTGTCCTGCTAATGGGCCGGATCGGAATGGCTCATAGATACGGTCGGGGAGACCGTCATCTCGGGCATCGAAGCCCTCTCGAGCATTAAAGGCACGGGCCAGGTTCAACGTCCGTTCACTGACCTTCATTAGTTCCCATACGCTAGTTTCCCAGCCGGTAACGCCGTTGACGAGATCCACCACCTGTTGGCTGCTGTAGGGTAGAAAGATGCACAGGAGCAGGCAGTTGCAAAGGGCCCGCCGCTGGTGCTCGTAGACAAACATTCTTACTTTGGCCGGGCTGAGATCATCCGCTGGCAGCGGTTCCAATATGCCTAAAGGTTTCAAGGATTGGAGGTTCGATCCCTCCTGAGCATAGAGCGTATCGTGCATGCTGTGACAATGATCCGCGCCAGTCGGCGATATGGCATAACCGATCCCTAAGCCATGCTTCAACCTTGGCTCGTGCATAGGTAGCCCTTGCCCTTTTACATGCATAGCCAATTTTTCTGCCCCCGGGCCGATGCTCTGGGCTGCCCGTTGCACGCCCTCGGCCAGGAGATCGCCGATGCTCTCTCTTCTGGCGATCAGTTGAACGAGACTGACCATCGCCTCAGCGTTGCCGAAGGTGAGCCTCAACCCAGCGGTATCACGCTCCGTGAGGAGTCCGTTTTCAAAGCACTCCATAGCAAAGCCGATCACATTCCCGGTTGAAATCGTATCGAGCGAATAGGCCCCGCAGATCTCGTTAGCCTTACAGATGGCCTTCAAATCATCTACGCCACAGTTTGAGCCGAAGGCCGCAAGCGTCTCATATTCCGGGCCACCGTACATAGGATCCACCGTATAGGGCTCCTCTATTTTTACTACCTTCTTACAGCGGATGGGGCAGGCATAACACCCATCCATTCTGAGGCGAACCTGGTCTCTTATGGCTAAGGCAGAGATCTTCTCTGCCCCCTCAAAGTTGCCTTCGCGGAAATTGCGCGTAGGCAAGCCACCAGAAAGCCCCAGTCCAACGAGGGAGGTACCGGTTCCGGCCTCGTGCAATTCCCGCGCTAAATCCTTGTAAGACTTAGCCAACCATTTCGCCAAGGACTGTACCTTTTCCGGGTCAGCCAGTGCTGGCCGTTTATGACCGCGTACGGCGATAGCCTTAAGATTCTTGGAACCCATAACAGCACCCATACCGGTGCGGCCAGCCGCATCCTTCAAATCATTGATGACACAGGCATAGCGCACAAGGTTCTCCCCCGCCGGTCCGATCTGGGCCACCCGGATGAACTGATCGCCCAGCTCGTCTCGAATCGCCTGCTGACAGGCGCCCGTGGTCAATCCCCAAAGGTGGTGCGCTTCCCTAATCTTGACCTCACTATCATGGATCCAGAGATAGACCGGGCGTTCAGCCTTACCCTCCACGATGAGGGCATCGTAGCCGGCGAATTTCAGCTCAGCGCCCCAGAAACCGCCCACCTCCGCTTCGCCCAGAGCTCCAGTTAGAGGCGATTTAGCCCCCACACTGTTGCGGCTAGCGCCACCAATGGGCGCACCGCTGATCACCCCATCAGCAAAGACCAGCTTATTTTCAGGACCGAATGGATCTAGGCCAGGAGCCAACTCCTTAAATAAGTAATGGGAAATAAATCCCCATCCGCCTAAATAAGTCCGATAGAAGTTCTCTGACGGTTCTTCTATGATTACCTTCCGATCGGTCAGGTTTACCCGCAATATGCGGCCGTTAGAACCATAAGGCATCTTCTAACCCTCCCTAGCGCTTGGTTTATGCAATGAACAGTTGGACGTTCAAGATTAAATGAGAGCGTTGAGTAGCTCCCCCCAGACCTCCGCGGAGGTTTCAAGGTAGCCCTGCGGCTTTGGGCACTCTGGGGGCACATCAGAAAGGCCCTTACCAGGCTGTGTCTCCCTGGAACCCCTGTTGTTTAACAGTCTTTATATGTGGCCTGGAAACGTAGTGAATTTATTATAGCATAATCATAATGAGAAATGTCTGGCGGAAGGGAACAGCGATGGCTAGGAGCCGAATTGCCCTGCCAGCCTAAAGGTTAGAGACGAAGAAAACGGCGATGTCCCTGTTAGAGTAGTGATGGTCATCGAACCCACAAAAGAGAAAGCCACATTTCTGACAGAGCCTGATGGCCGGATAATTCTTTGTCTGCGTCTCGACGAACAATGAGCGCAGGCGATGAGCTTTGGCCCATCCCCTAGCCTCCTTTATCAGGGCTGTAGCTACCCCCTGTCTGCGTCGATTTGGCGTAATCACTAAGTTGGCTATAAGTGCGCCTCTTTCCGCCGACCTTGGCCGCAACTCCAGGTAACCCCAAACCTCGCCCTCCTGCTCGGCCATAAGGAGCAGGTCGCTACTGGCCCATTGAGAGAAGAGGGAGGCGGCATCTTTAGTTCGACTTACGCGCAAGGGACGAGGCAATTTTATCGTGCGGAAGTTGACGATTATCTCCTCCCCCTCGGTTCTCTCCTGCATCTGCCAGACATACTCTGTCGTATAGGAATCATCTAGGGCTGCCAGGGACTTCCAATCAACCTGCGTCGCTGGGCGTATTAACACCCTCTCCCTCCATCACCACACGCATGGGTTTCTGTCCTTTGACTGCTGGATATGTCTCCGCTGAGACCGGTAGATCAAGCAATTTATGGTAAAAGTATATCGCCACAACTTTCAAAATGGCTATGGCCGGAACGGCCAAAACCATCCCCAAAATACCAGCGATCATCCCTCCGCTTAATAAGGCAAGGAGCACCACCAGAGGATGGAATTGGACGATGCGCCCCATAACATTGGGGATGACTAGGTAGTCTTCAGCATGGCGTAGCACAATATAGACGATGGCTATCACCGCGGCAAAGGTAAAGTTGCTCCAGCCGAAGGGATTCGGCTGAAAGAAGCCCACCGTACAAGCAATGAAGCCAGCAACGATGGGCCCAACGATGGGGAAGAGTTCTAGTACACCAGTCATTATGGCCAACATGAGCGCATAGTGCACATGCAGCAAGGAGAGAGCGATCATAGTGGCCGAGCTCATAATTAGTACTAGCACAAGCAGTCCACGCACATACCGCCCGAGCAGACCGTCTATCTCCCTGCAGAGGCCAACGACTTCGCCGCGTGCCGGCTCGGGAATAAGCCCACTCAGGAACCGGCCGATTTTATCCGCATCAGCGAGGAAATAAAAGGTACCGAAGAGGAATACCAGCAGCTTCGTTAGGGCTCCCAGCACCCCAAAAAATGCCGGCACGCCCTTGCTCGATAGATAGGCTGCTATGGAATATATTACCTCACTTGTAGCATTGCTGATTGCTTGGGAACTGATGTGGAATCCGAAGACTTCGATTGCCTCATGTCCTAAAAGGCTGGTATAGACCGAGGAAACTAGGCCTGGAAAATTGTGGCGCAAGTGCATCATCTCCCGAGAAAGCCGCGGGATAGCATAGAAAAGTCCCCCGGCCAAGCTGGCCACTAGGATGACAAAGAGGATGGTTGCCCCCCAGATACGGCGTCTGCCGGTGCGCGCCGTAAAGGCGGAGACCAGGGGGTTAAGGACATAGGTCAGTATGGCCGCCCAAATTAGAGGGCGGACCAAATCCCATGTGGCGTGGATAAATAAAATAGCCAGGACAAGGAAGACACAGACGGTAACTACCTTGGCCTGATAAGAGAACTTGATCCCATTCATCAGAGCACTTCCCCTTGAACTGGAGCAATTGTAACATAGAAAGGCGACTTTTGACACGACATTCGCAATCTTTTGCTGGACAAAATCACCCCAATAGTATATATTTGTGCACGGCGAGGGTTAGCAGAACCCTCTCTATAGTTCAAGGAGGAGGTGAACTGGTTGGCGAACACCAAATCTGCCCTGAAAAGGATCAGGGTTGCTGAGCGGCGACGAGAACGCAATAAGCCGATACGTTCAGCGGCGAAGACGTATATTAAGAAAGCCGAGAGGCTGATTGGTGGCGGCGACGTTGAGGCTGCAAGGGCAGCGGTGATTCAGGCAGTGAGCGCTCTGGATAGGGCTACCCAAAAGGGGGTCATCCACCGTAATAACGCCGCTCGCCGCAAATCGCGTCTGACGAAGAAATTGAACATTCTGGCCAGTCCTTCGCCGTCCCTCTGAGCAGCGGGGTGATAGGCGCTCGCGTCGGCAGGGGTATGCCCTAGACCACGGAGGCAGGGGATACGGTCGGACATAGGCCAAGACGAGCCCTCTTAGTGTAAGCCATATGAGGTCCGAGATTGGGTACTGAAGAGCTTTTAGGAAATATATCCCTGTTCAAGCACCTGAGGCAGGAGCAGCTGAGTGAGCTCGCCAGATTGCTTACTCAGTGTACCTTTGCACCTGGCGAGGATATCTTGAGGGATGGTGATCCAGGTGATGGCCTGTACATCGTCACCTCTGGCTTGGTCAAAGTGACCAAGAAATCGCCGAGCGGACAGAAGGAAGCACCGCTTGCCCTGCTAAAGAGAGGAGAAGTGTTTGGGGAAATGGCCTTGCTCGATGACCAACCCCGTTCAGCCACGGTGACGGCTATGGGGCCGACAGAATGCCTCTTCTTGAGTCGAGGCGATTTTATAAACGCGCTACAGCGCTACCCGGAGATCGCTGTAGCGATGTTACCAGTGCTGGCTGAGAGGATACGCACCGCCGACCGTTGGATCGAGCATCTAGTTTGACTTTGGCCCATCTCAAGTGCTAAAATAAGGATGACTACCAGTCAACGCGCTTGTCCTTAATGAGGAGCCTGTTCTTGCGCCTCAGTTGCCTCAATGTGTAATTGTTCCTTTAGTACATCTCCCTTCTCGTCGATATATCCCTCTTCCCGCAACCGCTCCATCAAACGGGCTGCCCGGCGGTAGCCGATACGCAGGCCGCGTTGCAAAAATGAGGCGGAGATATGGTTATGCCTCTCTGTCAAATCAACTGCCTTCCGATACAGGTCCTCAGGTATCTCGTCACCAGCAGAGCCGGGCTCCCATGCGGGCAGGCTAAGCAGTTCAGCCGAATACTGGGGATCGCCCTGTCTCCTCCAGTACTGCACCACACTTTGGATCTCCTCGTCGGATACATAGCTCCCTTGCACCCGTGTCGGCTTAGCTGCATCTGTGGGCAGGTACAACATATCGCCTCGTCCCAAAAGCTTCTCTGCTCCAGCTATGTCTAGAATGACGCGCGAGTCTATCTGGGAGGTGACTGCAAAACTGATACGGGTGGGGAAGTTGGCCTTGATTAGCCCCGTTACCACGTCCACGGAGGGGCGCTGTGTGGCTACCACCAGATGAATACCGGTCGCCCGTGCTAACTGGGCTAAACGACAAATGGTACGTTCTATCTCCTCTGGGGCCGTCATCATCAAGTCTGCCAGCTCGTCGATAAGTACGACTATGTAAGGCATCCTCTCCCAGCCAGCTCGACCAGCTACCTTCCGGTTGTAGTCATCGATATGCCGTGCCTGAATCATCTCGAACTGCTTGTAACGCCTGTCCATCTCGTGCGTCATCCATTTGAGGGTACTCACCACCTTTCCCACTTCGACCACTACGGGCGACAACAGGTGAGGGACTCGGTTAAAGAGCGACAACTCCACCCTCTTGGGATCAATTAAAACGAAGTGCAGCGTGTCCGGCTTGAGGTGGAGGAGGAGACAGGTGATGATGGAGTTTATACAGACGCTCTTACCTGAGCCAGTCGCCCCAGCGATGAGGAGGTGGGGCATCTTGGTTAGGTCATCCACTACCGCCTCGCCGGAGACCTTCTGCCCCAGGGCGATAGGCAGTTTCAACTTCGCCTTCGCCTTCTGGAAGGCTGCGGATTCAATTACGCTTCTTAGATTGACTAAAGTGGTCGAAACATTGGGCACTTCGAGCCCCACCACTGTCTTGCCTGGAACGGGCGCTTCGATACGAATAGTTGGCGCTGCCAGAGCAAGAGCCAGGTCGTTTGCTAATGAGATTATTTCACTTACTCTGATCTTTTCGCGCTTGACTATAGCGCCGGTCCTGTCCCTCCGTTCACGAAAACCTGGCTCAATATTGAATCGCGTCACGGCCGGACCGGGATTGGCGTCCACTACTCGAGCATTCACGCCAAAATCGGCCAGCGTCTCTTCGATGAGCTTTGCCCTCTGGCGATTATCTGCTCTACCCTGATCAGCTGCACTGGCCTCCTCCAGCAGTGTTATAGGTGGCAGTTGCCATTTCCCCTTGTCTGAAATAACTGCCGGCTCGGTAACCTGCGGTTCCAGCACCTCTACCGGCGGTGGTGGAGCAGGGTGTGTTATAGGGGAAGAAGGTATGTTAAGCACAGGGGTCTCTTTTGGCTCCGGAAGCGGGAGTTGCTCAAGCCGCGACGACCGACGCGAGGATGGCCAGGCTAGTTTGAGACCTGGCCGATAAGCCAAGAGGCGATTGATCCTGACACGCGCAGAGAGGAGAACCTTGAACCAGGAGTTTACACTATTCCTAAAGGAACTTAATCTGACCAAGAGATCAGGAGGTGCTGGCTTGAAACTGAGAACCAGCCCAAGGATGGCCAGGACGAATAGAATGGTGATAGCGCCGACTGAACCTATAACTAAGTTCAAAAGATGATAGATCCAATAGCCGGTGTGACCACCCCCTTTAGTGACAGTTGGACCTGGCTCTGGATTCCCCGCCAGCAATTGTAATAGAGCCAGGCAGGTACCATACAGGAGAAGCCAGCCGGATGCTTCTCCCCAGCGCAGCCGGTAGCCTTGCTTGAGATTTGACCAAACGTAACCAAGCCCTAAGACCCCCAACAGGAAAGGAAGCAAATAAGCCCCCCACCCAAATCCGGCGTGTAGCAAATTGCTCCATTGACTGCCCAAGATGCCCTCGGGGAAAAGGAGGGCGAGGAGGCTTAAGCCGCCTGAAAATAGCAGCACCAAGCCAAGGATTTCCCGGCTAAACCGCAGGTTGAGCCTAAATAAAGGTCCACTCCTTTTGGGTTTAGTAGACTTTTTCCTTTTTCTCATCCCGCTCCCGCGTAGGCAGCCCCTTATGGCTTCGGGTGAAAACAGCGTAACATAAGGGGTCTATCCCCATCTTATTCAGTCCCCAAACCCAGCTGCACACATGGCCGAAGAGGCGACTAAACCTCGGTTACGACCGGCAGGATCATCGGCCGACGTCCGGTGCGCTCGAAGAGGAACTGACTCAACACCTCTTTTATCTTTTGCACGATGAACCCATACTCTACCCCACCGCGTGCCCCCTGATCCAGCGTCCAACGTACTTGCTCCTGCGCTGCATCGAAGAGGCCCTCTGCATCCCGCCGCAGGAGAAAGCCCCTTGATATGAGATCAGGCCCGGCTACTATCTTGCCAGTCTGCTTATCGAGCGCGACAACAGCGATGACGACGCCATCGCGCGACAGGTGTTGTCGATCCCGCAGGATGATTTCGCTGATGCCCCCTACAGTGAGCCCATCCACTAGTACTGAACCAGCTGGAACCTTACCAGCGATCCTTCCAAAATGGTCTCCGAATTCCAGAACCTGGCCGATTTCGGGCAGCAAGACGTTGGACTCGGGGATACCAACCTCTTCGGCCAACTTTCGGAATAAGGACATATGGCGATACTCACCGTGTATTGGTACACAGAAATGGGGCTGCAAGAGATTAAGCATCAACTTGAGCTCCTCTTGGCTGGCGTGTCCCGATACATGCACAGTTTTCATCTCACCATAGATGACCTCTGCCCCGCGTTTGAAAAGATTATCAATTGTGCGGGCTACAGTCTCCTCATTGCCGGGTATAGGTGAAGCCGAAATGATCACCGTATCACCCGGGATGATGCGGATTTGGGGGTGCTCATTGCTGGCAATGCGGCTCAAGGCAGAAGTGGGTTCACCCTGGCTTCCGGTCGTAAGCAAGATAACCCTTTCTGGGGGTAAGCGTCGTACTGTCTCAAGACTCACCAGCGTACCATCCCGATCAATGAGATAACCTAGTTCGGTGGCTACACTAACGCTGGTCTCCAGACTGCGGCCGACAACGGCTACCCTTCGTCCATGTTTCCAGGCTGTATCCAGGACCTGTTGCAATCGCGAGATATTGGAAGCGAAAGTGGTGATGATCACTCTGCCGGGGGCTTGATAGAGGATGGTATCAAATGCATCTCCTACCAGATGCTCCGATGGGGTATAGCCCGGGCGTTCCACACGGATGCAATCACATAACAAAACGAGCACACCTTGACTGCCAACTTCGGCCAACTTCCGAAAATCGGTCAACAGCCCATCCACTGGCGTCTGGTCGAACTTAAAATCACCCGAATGAACGATCGTACCAGCTGGTGTGCGGATGATCAATCCAACGCCATCGGGTATGCTATGGCTAACGTGGAAGAACTCCACCTCAAATGACCCCAGATGCAGCACATCCCCAGGCTCAATGAGGCGTTGATCTACCACCCCAGCCAAACCGTATTCCTTTAGCTTAACCGAGATTAAACCCTGGGTGAGTTTTGTACTGTAGATGGGAGCTTCAAATCTGGATAGGATGTAGGGCAAGGCCCCCGCATGGTCCTCGTGACCATGCGTTATCAGGATAGCCCGAATCTTATCCTTCTTAGCCTCCAGATAGGTCGTATCCGGGATGACCAGGTCAATGCCCAGCATCTCCTCCTCAGGAAATTTGAGCCCAGCGTCGATGATGAGGAGATCATTCTTGTATTCCACAACGAGCATGTTCTTGCCAACTTCATCCACTCCACCAAGAGGGATGATCTTAACCCTATTTCGTGCCAAGTCTACACCGACCTCCTTAGTCAATTCCACATACCGCTGAACCGGGGACCTAAGACTAATGATAGCTGATCAAAACAGTGTCAATTGCTCCGCCGTTCTTTCCTCTTCACCTTCGTCAGGCATTTGCTTGGCTTCAGCAAGAATGGAGGGGATCTTCAGCATATCGGTTTCTACGATCCGTCGCAGACTCGGTTGGTGCAAGGCTGCCGCCGGGTGGTACATAGGCAAGTAGACGACACCACCCCTCTTGCTGGGCCGCCCGTGAACACGGCTGATCGATTGTCCGGGGAAGTATTTAGCCATTGAGTAGCGTCCTAGAGTCACCACCATCCTGGGTCCAATCAGTTCTAACTGGCGTTGGAGGAAGGGAGCACAGGCCTCCATCTCCACTGGTAGGGGGTCACGATTGTTCAGGGGACGGCACTTAATCACGTTGGTTATATATACATTGTTCCTCTTTAGGCCGATGGAGGCGAGAAGTTCATCGAGAAACTGCCCGGCCGGCCCCACGAAGGGTAGTCCCTGTTGATTCTCATGCCAACCAGGGGCCTCACCGATAAATACGATCTCAGCCGTTGCTGGTCCATCACCAGGTACGACCTTCAGGCGTGATTTGGCCAGAGAGCAGCGCTCACAGAGAGCGATCTCTCTATATAATGCTGCCAGTTCAGATGTAGCATCTTTGGACACGGCCTTCTCCCCCTAAAAAGAAACCGGTTCGACCCAGCGGTGAGTCAAACCGATTTTACCCCATCATTACCTCGCCTTCAAGTGTTTGGCAATGTAATCTCTGGCCCACTTGGTCTTCTCCCAAGAGAGAAAATACTCAATGCTCTTTCCTTCGGGTGGCTTCTGGCTCTGCAACCATCTAGAGAGTGCGGTGGACTTGAGTTGGCTAAGATGTTCAGCGCTTATCTCTCGATTCTCAGCCCGTTCCTCAACCTTGAGCACATAGAATTGACCGTAGCTGGAGACTACCTTGGGATATATCTCACCTGGTTTCAAGCTGAAGAGGGCCTCATCGATCTCCTTTGCCTCCACTCCTCTAGGCAACCAGCCTAAATCGCCGCCCTTAGCCTTCGTTGTCGCATCCTTGGACAGTTCGGTGGCCAGGGTAGCGAAATCCTCACCCCTGAGGGCTCTTTCCAGGGCCTGCTTAGCCTGCTCTTCGGTCTCCGTTACGATCTCGCTGGCTCGCACCTGTTCTCCAGAGCGAGGGACCTCTTCCTCCATAACCTTCTCCAATTTCTCACGCCACAGCTTTGGCTCTATAATCCAGCGGCGGAATTCCTGTTCAGAGAGAATGCCTATACTTGATAGGCTCTTCCGCAGCTGCTCGTTAGCCATAGATGCCGATGGTGTTGCCGTTGGCGTGGGGGTTGCCTGAGTGGTGTTTGTGATGGGTGTCCCCTGCTCTGCCTGAGAGGAGGCATACTCCCGCGCGATCTCGGCATCGACCTCCTCTGCTGTGACGGTGAGTCCTCTCTTGGTCGCTTCCTGCCTGCTCAATTCATCATCGATTAATTGTTCGACAGTGTCGCCTTCTAACCTTGCTCTCTGCTGCCCTAAGAACTGCACCTGTTGCTGGGCATATTGGGCCAGCAGCTTTTCGTTGGGATCCTCCTTACCTGCGCTGGATGTCGACTGAGCACGGCCGGCGATCCTCTGGAAGTATTCGATTTGCTGATCGAGCATATACTGTTGAAAGCCAAGTACCTTGGCGTAGGTTGTTACCGAGACGGGCTGTCCGTTTACCTTAACGATCGGCTCACTGCCCTTGTGAATGGCCTCACGCCAATAGCCAAACAGCAGGATGCCCAAGACAGAGACCAATACAACTGCACCAACGACAAGTAGGATTCGTTGCTGTCTTTGCTCTCTCTGATGACGTGAGAGTTCCCTCTGCGTCATGCGTTTTACGGGCTTCTCTATGGCCTGTTTAGTCTTTTTCAAAACCTTTTATCCCTCTTGATTGCCCCCGAGCCCCCCGCTAAGACAGGGGAACATCTTTGATTTATATCATGCAGTAAGCAAGGGCATAGACTGGCCAGCCTATGCCCTTGCTGAAAGCTCGCTGAGGCCCTTACCCCTTAGCAGCTGATGGTAGACCACCCATCTGGCGTACATGTTCAGGGGTAAAAGGAAGCAAGGCGATGTGCCTGGCCCGCTTCAGGGCCACGCTTAACCTCCGTTGATGCTTAGCGCATGTTCCCGTTTTGCGTCGAGGATCGATCCGTCCGCGATCCGAAAGGAAACGGCGAAGACGTCCAATATCCTTATAGTCGATCTCATCTATTTTATCCACACAGAAAGCGCACACTCTACGCTTGAGGAAGTATCTGATCTTGCCGTACGCCTTCGCTCTACTCTTACCTTGCCTTGTCTGCCTAGCCAAAAAACACTCCTCCCTTGTAGACTGGTCTCACTAGAGGCTTTTGAAACCTCTCTAAAATTATCTGTCATTTTCAGATTCTTCTGCTTTCTGAGCACACTTCGTTAGAATGGTATCTCCTCTGCTTCGATCTCTTCGGGGTAACTTTCCTCAGCCGGCGCCGGGCCTCTTTGTCGACTATCCAGCATGATCATCGTATTAGCGACGACCTCTGTGCGGTAGCGCTTCTGCCCCTCAGGTGTTTCCCAAGAGCGTGTCTGTAGTCGTCCCTCGATGTAGACCTTGCTGCCCTTGGCCAAGTATTGGCTGCATGTTTCGGCTAACTTGTTCCAGGCAACCACGTTGAACCATTCTGTTTCATCTCGCTGTTCCCCTTCGGGTGTAGTCCACCTTCGACTGGCGGCCACACTGAAGGTGGTCACAGGATTACCATTTGGTGTATAACGCATCTCTGGTTCCCGTCCCACATTACCGATGATCATGACCTTATTGAGTGACATTGCCATTCAAACATCTCCTTTCCCGCACTCTCGATTATTCTCTCGTCTCTCAACTCACTCTTGGCTTACTCATGCCGCACCAGCAAGTGGCGAAGAATGTCTTCAGACAGCAGCAGATTTCGCTCCAGATCCTTGATAGCCTCTGGCTCGGCCTGAAATTGTAAGAGCACATAGGACCCTTCACGAAATCCATCAATGGGATAGGCCAGTTTACGGCGTCCCCAGGGATCCACCTTGGCTACTTCGCCACCACCATTTGTAACCAGATGGCTGACCCTCTCAATGACGTTGTCTATATTATCATCAGCCACCTCAGGGCTAATGATAAACATCAGCTCATAGTCGCGCAAATGCACACCTCCTTTCTCTGGCATGGATCCTCTTAGAGAATCCAGCGAACCTTCCCTATAGGCGGAGCTCAAAATAGCATCCGCCCTTTCAGTGATTCGCTGATGGACACTCTGAGAGCACTCTCCTATTGCTCCAAGCTACCCTCCAGTCGGTGTGACTACTGTGGACACCTGGAGCAGAAAGGTCATTTTATAGCGGCAAGTGACTTAGACCGATCATCACTTGCCAACAGTCATCTTAGCGGCATTATAGCACCAATTACTACGGACGACAAGCACCGCTAGACACTGAACCGGAAATGAATTATGTCACCATCCTGCACGATATAATTATGCCCTTCAAGGCGGATCAAAGCGTGCTCACGAGCCGCGGCGAACGAACCAGCCTGGGCTAGATCGCGATAGGAAACGACCTCAGCGCGAATGAATCCTCGCTCCATATCAGAATGTACTTGCCCGGCTGCCTGTGGAGCCTTCATTCCAGCTGCCACCGTCCAAGCGTGTACCTCCTTACCGCCCGTTGTGGTGAAGAAGGTGACCAGACCGAGCAATTTGTAGCTCACTTCTACCAATCTTTGTAGGCCCGACTGATAGACACCCATAGCGGCCAGGTAGTCCTTGGCCTCATCCTCGGGTAGCTCGTTCAGCTCAGCCTCTATTTTCGCCGACACGACTACCATCGGTACCCCTTCTCTCTCCGAGAGCTCCTTGAGGGCCTGAATATCGGGTAAGGCCTCGTAGGGGCCATTCACAGCAGCGGCAAATCTTTCCTCATCAACGTTGGCTACATAGAGGATGGGCTTTGTGGTCAATAAACCGACGGTAAGATCCAAGCTTTGGGCCAGTTCAGCGCTCCTAACATCGAAGGGGAATGATCGAAGAGAACGCCCCGCATCTAGATAGATTTGGAACTGTCCCAAAAGGTCAAGCGCCTTTATGAACTGCTTGTCGCCCGATTTGGCTGCCCTGTGTATCCTCTCCATTCGACGCTCAAGCATAGCCAAGTCGGCTAGGCAAAGCTCTGTGGAAATGACCTTCGCATCGCGCACCGGATCAATGGTATTGTATATATGGGGCACATCGGCATCGCTGAAACAGCGGACGACGACGGCTACAGCATTGACATTACGGATGTGACTCAAGAACTGGTTGCCTAAACCTTCACCCTTGCTGGACCCGCGTACCAGCCCAGCAATATCCACAAACTCGATAACAGTGGGCACTACACGCTGTGGACGGACTATTTCAGCTATATGCTGGAGGCGTTGATCGGGAACCGGCACAACCCCAACGTGCGGCTCAATCGTGGTAAAGGGGTAGCTGGCTACCGGTACACGTAGGCGCGTAAGGGCATTGAAGAGGGTAGATTTCCCTGAGTTAGGTAGCCCCACTAACCCCAGTGATAGAGTCACAGCTCTTACCCTATTTGCAACGCCCGTGTTCTGCCGTGTTCGTATGGTTCGAGTTGGACTCGCAGTTGTTCTTTCTGCTGGATGAATTGCCTCAGAGTTTCCACATCACCGTCCTCCTCAGCATCGCGCATCAAGAATTCGAGCAACTTGATCTGCTCCCTGATATTGCGCCGTCGTATCTCTGTCTGACAGAGAGATAGCTCCCTCTCCAAATCAGTGTCAGATAATACAGGCTCTCCTCTTGTTCGTTCCTCCAATCCACGGGCGAACTCCTGTAAAGATGGCTCTAGCTCATCCAGAAAATGCTCCAACTCAAGTGCCCCATAGCGCGCCACGAAGTTCTGAAGCGCAGCCAATACCTGACGGGTTAAGGGATGTTTGATTTCATCGGCAGCGATGGAATCGACTTGACTCAAAGCCGTCGGGTAGCATAAGAGCAATGATAGAAAATATTCCTCTATGGATAAGGGCAACCTGCCCTCTGTCCGAGGGCTAGTTTGAGTCTTCTTACCGCTGATAACCCCTCGCACGCGCTCCAATTTGGCGGCCAAGTCTCGTTCATTTCCTTGAATGAGGCGAGCCAGCTTCTGTAGATAATGCCACTGATGGACCTTATCTGGCAGCTCGACGATAACCGGAAGCAATCGCTCAACGGCCGCCGATTTGTCTCTGGGAGAGGACAGGTTGAGCCGGGAGGTGATGATATCGAAATAGTAATCGACGACGGGCAAAGCGTGCTCAACAAGCTGCCGCCATTCGTTGGGATTCTGTCGAATAATCTCATCTGGATCTTCCCCGCGGGGCAGGGTGATGATCCTGATATCGGCATCAAGCTTATACTCATAGCGAATCAGCCCACGCCAGGTAGGGACAGGGACCGCCTTTCGATCGAAGACCTGCTTGGCTACCTCTAACCCCCGTATAGTCGCTTCATCACCCGCCGTATCGGCGTCGAGAGCTAAAATCAAGTTCTTAGTCAGCTTTTTCACGATGGCTATTTGACGCTCGGTCAAGGAGGCACCCAGCGAGGCTACCACATTATTTATCCCGAACTGATGCGCGATCAACACATCGATATATCCTTCGACAACGATAACCAGATTTTCGCGCTTTATTGCTTCCTTAGCCAGATCGATGCCATAGAGACTGGCACCCTTATCGAAGAGAGGTGTTTCGGGCGAATTGAGGTACTTAGGCTGAGAGTCATCAAGAGCCCGTGCCCCGAAGCCGGTGATGTTCCCTCGCATGTCTCGGATAGGGAACATCAGGCGCCCCCGGAAGCGATCATAATGGGTACCATCCTCCCTCTCCACCAGAAGCCCAGCGACCACAACATCAGCCAGCTCGTGGCCCTTATCTGTCAGATAACGCAAGAGCGCATCCCAGGAATCCAGGGCGTAACCGAGCTCAAACCTCTCAATCGTCTCATTACTTACAGCGCGTCCCCCTAAATACTCCTTAGCCTTTCGCCCTACCTCCCTGTGTAATAGCAGATTATGGAAGTACTGGGCAGCGGCTTCATTGATCACCCTTAAGCGTGCCCGATGCTCATCCTCGGCCATAGCCTCCCGTTTGGCCGGCAAGGTTATTCCGGCCCTCTCCGCCAAAAGGTGCAACGCCTGTCCAAAGTCAATATTTTCCATCTTCATTACGAAGGTGAAAATATCCCCGTTGGCGCCGCAACCGAAACAGTGGTAATTGCCTTTGTCCGGAAAAACGATAAAGGAAGGTGTCTTTTCGGCGTGAAAAGGACAGAGCCCCTTGAAATTGCGTCCTGCTTTCTTCAAGGACACCCGTGGCGAGATTATATCGAGTATATTGAATCTATCTTTAATCTCTTCTACCGGGCTACCACTGGACATCGCTACTCCTCTCAATCGCCGAGGAGATGAAAACCTATCACTTCTGTTCGATCAGATGCATCTTTGCTACAATCTGCCTTTCAGATCAAGTGGGGAACTGGGAACTGACCACAATCTGGGGACATATATTTCTTCAAAGACCCTCAACGCATACCAGTCGGTCATTCCCGAAACATAGTCGCAGACGATTCGTTCAATGGGTTCGCCCCTAGGATTCGCTTGCAACTCCTGAGGCAACTGCTCCGGATGCTTACAAAAGTGACCATAAAGCGTCTCCACCAATTGTTGAGCCTTATCTACCTCCTCCTTAGCGGCTGAATCAATATATACTTTTTGGAACATGAATTCGCGTAGTTCGTCCAGGGCTTCCAATACTCGCTCGCCCATTTGAACCAGTGGTTTATTCTGATCTGCCAAGTCCTCGATAAACCGTCTGGTCTCTGCGTACTCTGCCTGTGTTTGGTGGGCGCTATCTTCGCCGGATCTGACCATATCCCAACTTGTCTCGATGATATTGCAAACGACATTATTGATCCGCTCCGCATGCGTTTGGCCCAGAATGGCCACACTTCTAGCTGGCAAATCTTTGTCGGTAATCAGTCCGGCGCGAATGGCGTCGCCTATGTCGTGGTTAACATAGGCGATACTGTCGGCGATCTTGACGATCTGCCCTTCGATGGTGCGTGCTACACCCCAGGCCTCGGCCACAACGCTATCTCGTGCTTTAGAATGGCGTAGGATGCCATCGCGCACTTCCCAGGTCAAATTCAAGCCCTGGCCATTCTTCTCCAGAAGATCGACTACCCGTAAACTCTGCTCATTGTGATGAAAACCATCCTGGTAGATGCGATTCAGCGTCTCCTCGCCGGCGTGCCCAAAAGGGGTATGGCCCAAATCGTGTCCTGTAGCTATGGCCTCGGTAAGGTCCTCATTGAGGTTCAACGCCCGGGCGATGGTACGGGCGATTTGGGCCACTTCTAGCGTATGGGTCAAACGGGTGACATAATGGTCACCCAGTGGAGCGATAAAGACCTGTGTCTTATGCTTTAGACGGCGGAAGGACTTCGAATGGATAAGACGATCCCGATCACGCTGAAACTCCGCCCGAACAGGGGATGGCTCCTCAGGTGTAAGCCGCCCACGGCTGAATCGACTCTTGGCCGCGCATGGTGATAACCGCCTCTCGCTCTCTTCGATGCGGAAGCGGATGTCGGAATGAATCATCATCGAATTTGCTGCCCTCCTCAGAGGGGCAATTCTATCTGTCCCTTTCGACCGAAGCTAGCGCGACGTGGGCGGCTGCGAGCCTGGCGACCGGCACCCGATAGGGCGAAGCACTGACGTAATTGAGTCCTATCTGGTGGCAAAATTCGATCGAGCTGGGGTCACCACCATGCTCACCGCAGATGCCCACCTCAAGATCAGGCCTGGTCTTACGTCCTAACTCCACGCCCATCTTCATCAGTTTGCCCACCCCATTATGATCCAGTACCTGGAATGGATTCTCGGGCAGGATATTGCGCTCAACGTATTGGAGAAGGAATTTCCCTTCAGCGTCATCTCTACTGAAACCAAAGACGGTCTGAGTTAGATCGTTCGTCCCGAAGCTAAAGAATTCAGCATATTCAGCGATCTGATCGGCCGTCAGGGCAGCGCGGGGTATCTCAATCATCGTTCCAAACTTATAAGAGAGCTTCGTCCCCACTGTTTGCTCCACCTCCCTCGCTACTGTCACCAACTGCTCCCGTACTACCCGCAGTTCATTGACGTGTCCAACCAGGGGGATCATTATCTCTGGATGGACCTCTATACCCTCCTTCTGGACCTCGTAGGCTGCTCTAAGGATGGCTTTTACCTGCATCACATTTATGGCCGGGTAGATCAAGCCCAGTCGGCAGCCTCGCAACCCAAGCATGGGGTTCATTTCGCGCATTCCTGCTACTGCTTTCAAGAAGGTTTCCTTCTCCTTCAACAGCTGGGGATTAGCCTTGTTGAGACGCAGCTCTGTCGTTTCCACCAATAGATCCTCGTAGCTGGGCAGGAATTCGTGAAGAGGCGGGTCTAGCAGGCGGATAACTACAGGCAGCCCAGCCATGGCGCGGAAGATGCCCTTAAAATCCTCCTTTTGAAACTCCAGTAGTCGATCAAGCGCCTCATGGTAGGTATGCCAGGCTTTCGATGCCTCACGTTTCTGCTCGGCTTGACGTAGACTTTCTTCCGCAGCCTCTTTCTTATCCGGAGAAACTGTCTTCACTTCCTCACGCAACTTAGCCAGCTCGTTATCGATCGCTGTTGCCTCCGCAGCGGCGAGGATCATCTGTTGAACGTGAGGCAAACGCTCCTCTTCGAAGAACATGTGCTCCGTACGGCAGAGTCCGATCCCCTGAGCGCCATTCTCCCTGGCTTTCAGGGCATCTCGTGGGTAATCAGCGTTGGCCCAGACCTGCAAACGCCTAATTCCATCGGCCCAAGAGAGCAACTTCCGTAGCTCTGGGCTCATCTCGGGCTCGATCAGCGGGACCTGGCCGAGGATCACCTCACCGGTGCTCCCATTGATGGAGATAGTATCCCCTTCTTGTATGGTGACCCCATTGACTGAAAGCATTTTGGCGTTCAGATCAATCTTGATCGCTTCACAGCCAGCCACGCAGGGTTTACCCAAGCCTCGCGCCACGACCGCGGCGTGACTGGTTGCTCCTCCCCGTGCGGTCAAGATGCCCTGGGCTACCAGCATACCGTGAACGTCATCCGGGTTGGTTTCTGGACGAACGAGGATTACCTTCTCGCCGGACTTACCCAACTGTTCGGCTAAATCGGCATCAAAGATGGCCTTACCGCTGGCCGCCCCTGGCGAGGCATTCAACCCTCTGGCAATTACCTGCACAACGGCATTGGGGTCAATGCGTCGATGGAGTAGCTGCTCTATCTGCGCTGTCTCTACACGCTGCACGGCCTCATGCTTAGAGATAAGCCCTTCCTCGGCCATATCCACGGCGATCTTTACAGCTGCCTGCGCTGTGCGCTTTCCAGCCCTTGTCTGTAACATCCAGAGCTTGCCAGCCTCAACAGTGAACTCCAGATCTTGCACATCTCGATAATGTCGTTCCAAGCGCTCGGCGATCGTGGCAAACTGTTGGTAAACCTGGGGCATCTCCTTGGCCATCACGGCGATCGGCTGAGGCGTCCGGATACCGGCGACTACATCCTCACCCTGGGCGTTCAGGAGGTACTCCCCGTAAAGTTTCTTCTCTCCGGTGCGCGGGTCACGGGTGAAAGCGACGCCGGTGCCAGAACGATCGCCTATGTTGCCGAAGACCATCGTTTGAACATTCACCGCTGTGCCCAGGTCGTGGGGAATCTTGTGGAAGTTACGGTAATCGATAGCGCGCTTATTATTCCAGGAACGGAAGACAGCCTCAATGGCCCTGCGGAGCTGTTCATAAGGATCAGAGGGAAACTCCTCTCCTATTTCCTCCTTAACTAAACGCTTGAAAGCGAGAACTATCTGTTGTAGATCCTCGGCGGTAAGATCAGTATCAAACTTAGCCCCGACGCTCTTCTTCTGATTTTCCAGGATAGATTCGAACTTCTCCCCCTCGATGCCAAGGACGATCTTTCCGAACATTTGCATGAAGCGTCTGTAAGCATCATAACCGAAGCGAGCATTCCCGGTCAGTCGAATCAATCCCTGGATGGTCTCATCATTGAGGCCCAGGTTTAATACGGTATCCATCATCCCTGGCATGGAGAACTTTGCTCCAGAGCGGACGGAGACCAATAGAGGGTTATGGGGGTCACCAAATCTTTTTCCTGTCTGTTTCTCTACCTCCCGCAGGGCTTCGAGGGCTTGCTCCCACATCCCTTCCGGAAATCGCCCATCGCGGGCATAGTATTCATTACAAGCCTCGGTCGTAATAGTGAACCCTGGTGGCACAGGTAGGCCGGCGTTGGTCATCTCTGATACCCCAGCCCCTTTGCCTCCGAGCAAGTCACGCATAGCGGCGTTTCCTTCACTAAAGGAATAAACCCATTTCTTTGTCATCACAAAACAATCCTCCAGTCGAAGTATAGAATGAGCTATAATTTAGCCTTTTTATTATAGCACTTTTGTCTGGGAGGTGCCCTCATCCCCCCTGACCCCCCTTCTCCCACAAGGTGGGAGAAGGGGGGATAGAGGCTAGGGCAGAGCCCTAGAACCCTCCAAGGAGGGTGGTCCCTCCTTGACCTCCCCTGCGGGAGAAGGGGGGATAGAGGCTAGGGCAGAGCCATATCTTTCTTCGAAGGACTCCCAGAAGGGGGGCCGGCCTCCTTCTGGACTACCCCTTAAGAGAAGGGGGATCGGCCCTGGGCTGTATTCCGATTCACTCCCAGTAGTGGGGCGGTGCCCTCCCTCCTTGACCTTCCCTTTAGCCACCTAGCCGTAGGGGAGCAGAGCGAATGGCCTGATCAACTACAGGAGCTCTCTGCGAGCTTGGCTGCAAGGATCTGCTTCAGCTCGGCGATGGGCACACGTATCTGGGCCATCGTATCGCGATCGCGGATGGTGACGGCCTGGTCCTCTAAGGTTTGGAAGTCAATCGTCACGCAATAAGGTGTCCCAATCTCGTCCTGTCGGCGATAACGACGTCCGATGCTCTGAGCATCATCATACGCCGTCATGAAGTGTGGGCGTAAGAAAGACCAAACCTGCTTGGCGACCTGTATTAAAGATTCCTTTTTCGATAAAGGCAGGATAGCCACCTTAATCGGCGCAATCTGCTTATCGAGATGGAGGATAATGCGTACCCCCTCCTTATCCGGTTCCTCATCATAAGCATCGACGAGGAGGGCCAGGACAGAGCGATCCACTCCAGCGGAGGGCTCGATCACGTAGGGCAAGATATGTTCATCGCTCTCTTCATCGAAATAAGTGAGCTCCTCTCCGCTGAAGGCTGAATGTTGTCGCAAGTCGAAGTCGGTGCGATTGGCGATCCCTTCCAACTCTGCCCAACCAAAGGGGAATTTATACTCGATATCCGCACATGCCTTAGCGTAATGAGCCAGTTCGTCCTGTGTGTGGTGACGCAAGCGCAGGTTTTCTGGCTTTAATCCGCACCTTTTATACCAACTCATCCGCTCCTCGAGCCAATGCCTATGCCAATGCTCATCGGTTCCTGATTTGACGAAGTACTCTATCTCCATTTGTTCGAATTCCCGTGTTCGAAAGATAAAATTACCGGGAGTGATTTCGTTGCGAAAGGCCTTGCCGATTTGGGCAATACCGAAGGGCAATCTGCGGCGACTCACCGTGAGCACATTCTTGAAATTAGTGAAGATACCCTGGGCCGTTTCTGGGCGCAGGTAAGTTACATTGGCTTCGTCTTCGACCGGCCCCACAAAGGTTCGAAACATCAAATTGAAACGACGAGGTTCAGTGAGCTCGCCATCACAATTAGGGCAGCGCAATCCCTTAACAGCTGTCTCAATAGCCAGGATCTCTTCCTCAGTCTGAGGCCCGTTTACAGTTGAGATCCCCACTGTGATAGCACTGGCCTCGACCAGATCATCAGCCCGGAAGCGCTGCTTGCAGGACTTGCAGTCTACCAGTAGATCGGCGAAGCTAGCCACATGGCCAGATGCCACCCACACCCGAGGATGCATCAAGATGCTGGCATCGAGCCCCACCATATCATCCCGCTCCTGTACCACTGCCCGCCACCAAGCATCCTTGATATTGCGTTTCAGCTCGACACCAAGAGGTCCATAATCCCAGGTGCTGCCAAAGCCCCCATAGATTTCGCTACTGGGGAAGATGAAGCCCCGCCGCTTACACAATGAGACCAACATATCCATACTAACCATCTGGACTACACTCCTTCATTACCGATACTTGGAAACTCCTCGGCCATGGCCTATCTCTGGTAAACAAAAAACCTCACCATCCTGTTTAGGGACGAGAGGTTTTTCCCGCGGTTCCACCCTACTTGATCGACCAGCTTTGATGCATCCCAATATGGCTGATGCATCGACGCCGGCCGGCCCACTCAATTTACCTTTTGGCTCGGAAGCGCCTTCACCACACGGGCCAGCCCCAACTCACACCAGACCGCTGGGTTCTCTGTCTGGTCACGTCGTGGCTACTCCTCTCCCTCAAGGCCATCTATTCCGTTGTTGAACAAAAGGTTAGCATCTCTCAGTCCAAAAGTCAAGAAATGGGCGAGTGCTTGAACATCCCCCCAAACTTTGGCAGGGGGGTTCAAGAAGAGATTGTGCTCAAGGCTTGACAGTTATCTAGGGAGATAGTCTTAGGATATGTCCCATCTCAGGTCTGAAGGTCAGTGATAATCTTCCCAAGGTGTATGCCCTGGGTTATAATAAGCGCACTTGGAGTCCTTGTAGACTGATGGAGAGTGGAAGATTGCTCCTCTTCCACTCTCCCAGTTTCTGAATGTTTTGTAAAGGGAGAAGACTGCCGAATTGACGTATAATACCAATAGAGACAGAGAGGGGATGACCTTGGCCGGTGCATTGGATGATCTGTGGAGGAACATTTTGATCGCTGTTGAGCAAATAGAGGGGATGGGCCTTGGGTCTGGGTCCCAGATGAACCTCGATTTCAGGCGCGAGGCTAGAAAGGGTGTTCCGGAGGTCATAATGGCCGGTAACAAGCGCCCGGAGCAGATCGTTGAAAGCGCGCGCTCATTCTTAACCGCCAATGGTCGGGCGTTGATCAGTCGGGTAGACTCGGAGCTTCTCGCCCTGCTTCAGAAGGAATTTGCCGAATATTGTATCGATGCATATCCCGTTTCAGGGATGGTCGTTTTGCGGCAAGTGCCGCGACAGGTGGAAAAGAGCGGTGGCAGGGTTGGCATCATCACGGCCGGTACCTCTGATGTAGCGGTGGCTGAGCAGGCGCAGATTATCGCTAGTGAGATGGGTTGTGAGGTCTTAACTGCCTACGATGTGGGGGTAGCTGGCCTCCACCGGCTATTTCGCCCTTTGAAAGCAATGCTGGAGGCTTCGGTAGATGTCCTAATAGTGGCGGCTGGGATGGATGGTGCCCTTCCATCGGTGGTGGCCGGGCTAGTTGATATACCGGTAATTGGACTACCCGTTTCCACAGGTTATGGACTCGGCGGTGGAGGCGTGACGGCCTTGCTCTCAATGTTGCAAACCTGTTCGCCTGGCTTGGCCGTGGTGAATATTGATAATGGTATCGGAGCCGGGGCTATCGCCGCCCTGATCGCCAATCGAGTGGCCAGGGCACGGGGCCAATCCTCTGGCCAACAAACGAAGAATGGATCGTCTTAACATGATTGCTTATTTTGACTGCTATTCAGGTATAAGTGGCGATATGTGCTTGGCGGCCCTATTGGATGCGGGGGTGCCGGCGGATGTCTTACGGGCGGCCTTAAGCAATCTGGAGCTGGGTGGCTATGAGCTGACAGTGGGGAAGGTTGTGAAGGGCGGCTTGCAGGGGACGCAGGTCTGTGTTAGGGTGCCAGGGGAGCAGGCGCATCCTCATCGCCATCTGGCCGATATTCTTGAATTGATCGACCGTAGCAATCTGGAGATACGGATCAAGGAAAGAAGCGGCCGTATTTTTCAACAGTTAGCCAAGGCGGAGGCGATGGTTCATGGTATCAGCCCGGAGGAGGTACATTTTCACGAGGTTGGCGCGGTTGATGCCATCATTGATGTTGTTGGCACGGCCATCTGCCTGGATCTCCTGGGAGTCGAGTCGGTCTATGCCTCATCTTTGCCCCTGGGCTCTGGCAGGGTTAAGTGCGACCACGGCATCTTGCCTGTGCCGTCTCCAGCCGTTTTAGAGCTGGTAAGGGCAGCTGGGGCGCCCGTCTCGCCCGGTGGGGCGGAGGTCGAGATCGTGACCCCCACCGGCGCGGCTATCCTCTGCGAATTGGCTACCTTCTCTCAACCATTGATGCGGGTGGAGAAGATAGGCTACGGATTTGGGCAGAAGGAACTGTCCTGGCCGAACGCCTTACGTGTCTGGCTGGGAGAGCCGCTAGCGGACGCTCGAAAGCAGGACAAGATCATCCTGATCGAGGCCAATATCGACGATATGAGCCCTGAGCTCCTGGGCTACACGATGGAAAGGCTGTTCGCTCTGGGGGCGCTCGATGTCTACTTCACCCCCATTCAGATGAAGAAAAATCGACCAGGAGTCAAGTTAAGTGTGCTCGCGGCTCCGGAGATGGCTGGTGAGCTGGCTGAAAAAATATTAACAGAGACAACCACGCTGGGTGTGCGCTACGCTGAATTTCAGCGGCTGAAGGCGATGCGTTGGCAAGAGAAGGTAGATACACCCTGGGGTCCTGTTGGAGTGAAAGTAAAGTCGTGGGCGAACAAGATCAGCCGTACTCCAGAATATGAAGATTGTCGAAAGATAGCCCTTGAGCACGGTTTGCTCTTAGAAGAGGTTTATCGTATTGTTCAAGAGAGGGCTCTACGCAGTCAACAGGATGGATGAAATTCTTGTGGAGCAGCTCTTCAGCAGTCGGATCAGGGCGCTAGAGGAGGGATGGTGTCTATCAGGAGCGGTGCACTAATGTTAAGCGCTGAAATTAGGAGGACCTTCCTCGAGTTCTTTGCAGAGAAGGGACATTTGATTATCCCTAGCTCGTCGCTAATACCGGAGGGTGACCCTACCTTGCTCCTTACTAATGCAGGAATGGTGCAGGTAAAACCATACTTCATGGGCGAAATCGCACCACCGCATCAGCGCCTCGCTTCCGTGCAGAAGTGTTTTCGCACCAGCGATATCGAGTCGGTGGGCAATGAAAGAAGCCTGACCTTCTTTGAAATGCTGGGCAATTTCTCGGTAGGTGATTATTTCAAGGGTGAAGCCATCGCTTTTGCCTGGGAGCTGGTTACCCAACGTTTTCACATGCCGGTGGATAGGCTTTGGGTAACCATCCACCCGGAGGACAATGAGGCCTACCAATTGTGGCAAGAACTGACGCCGTTGCCTGCGGAACGCATCGTGCGACTCGAAGAAAATTGGTGGGGGCCGGCGGGTGAAACTGGGCCGTGCGGACCTGACTCTGAATTGTATCTTGACCGGGGAGCAGGACTCGGGTGTGGTCGTCCTGATTGTAAGCCCGGCTGTTCTTGCGAGCGATTCCTGGAGTTCTGGAATTTGGTATTTATGCAATACTACCAGGATGAGCGTGGACAGCGAACACTTCTGCCCAAGAAACACATTGATACCGGGCTGGGCATAGAACGGGTGGCGATGTTATTACAGGGCCGTGCCTCTGTCTACGAGACAGACCTGTTTGCTCCCCTCATCCAAAAGGCGGCTGACTTAACGCGGGTACGTTATGGCAGCGATCCTCGCCAGGATTTCTCCCTGCGCGTCATCGCGGATCACAGTCGGGCCATAACCTTTCTTGTGGCCGATGGGGTTTTACCCAGTAATGAGGGGCGCGGCTATATTCTGCGCCGTGTATTGCGCCGAGCGATACGACATGGGCGATTGCTTGGACTTCAGCAGCCATTCCTGGTAGAGACGGCTGAGACGGTTATCGCCCTGATGCAGCATGCCTACCCAGAAATGTCCCAGCGTCGCGAATTCATATTGACCGTAATCGCCCTGGAGGAAGAACGATTCAATCAGACCTTGGGGATGGGCTTAACCGTCCTCGATGAAGTTATTCGTGAGACGAAAGCACAGGGATGGTCGGTTATCCCCGGTGAGAGGGCCTTTAGGATCTATGATACCTACGGCTTCCCCAAGGAGCTGACTGTGGAGGTAGCGGTAGAGCATGGGCTGGGCGTCGACCTGGAAGGCTTCGAGCAGGCGATGGAGCATCAACGGGAAACGGCTCGGGCTGCACATAAGTTCTCGCTGGCTCGAAAGGAAGAATGGGAGGCTTACCAGGCATTGGGGGACGTTCAGACCAAGTTTGTGGGCTACGAACAGTTAGAGTTATTAACTCAGATCGTGGCCCTACTCATTGATGGTGCCCTGGTTGATACAGCCTCAGCTGGTGAGGAATTAGAGATAGTTTTGCGAGAGACCCCATTCTATCCGGAGAGTGGCGGACAAGTCGGCGATACTGGGCTTATTCAGGGTGACGGTGGCCGTGCCGAGATCGAAGATACCCAGCGTCCTAAACCTGGACTAATCGTCCACCGCGGCCGGGTCGTTGAGGGACAGTTGCAGATAGGCGATGTGGTGCTTGCTCAGGTGGCCCAGCAGCGTCGCCACGATATTGCGGCTCATCACACGGCTACCCATCTTCTCCAGTGGGCACTGCGCAATGTTCTTGGCTCCCACGTCCATCAGTCGGGCTCTCTTGTGCTGCCGGACCATCTGCGGTTCGACTTCTCGCACCCGCGGCCATTATCCGAGCAAGAATTAGACAGTATTGAGGATTTGATTAACCAAAAGATTCGCGAGGATACCGTGATAGGTGCCGCTGAGACCAGCTATGCTCAGGCTATCGCCAGTGGGGCTATAGCCCTCTTTGGGGAGAAGTACAGCGATATTGTACGGATGGTGAAAGTCGGTGATTATAGCCTAGAGCTGTGTGGCGGCACCCATGTGCAGCAGACAGGGGAAATCGGTTATTGTCATCTCATCAGTGAGGTGGGCATCGGTACTGGTCTGCGGCGCATAGAGGCCGTGGCTGGACGGGCCGCACAGCAGTATGCTTCCGAACGGCTGCATCTGTTGGAGCGTTTGGAAAGGCGGTTGCAAACAGATGATGTGGAGAGCAAAGTGGAGACCCTGTTGGCTGAATTGCAGAGTCAACAACGACAGATAGTACAGCTCCAAAGGTCCTTGGCCCTGAAGCAGGTGGAGGCGCTCTTGGGCTTGGCTGAGGATGTTGATGGGATAAAGGTGGTGGCAGCCAAGGTGGACGCAGCGAGCATGGAAATACTGCGTGAGATGGGTGATATGCTGCGAGAGCAACTAGGGACGAGCGTCGTCGTTCTGGGGACAGTCATTGGCCGCAAACCGAGCTTTGTGGCCATGGTTTCACCGGATTTGCCCTTGCATGCTGGGCAACTGCTAAAACAGGTAGCGGCCATCGTTGGTGGGAGTGGTGGTGGACGAGCAGATATGGCTCAGGCTGGTGGGAAGGATGTGAGCAAGATGCAGGAGGCATTACGACTGGTGTCTAAACTGGTGAGGAACCAGAGGCATTGAGCTATCGGAGAGGTGAGGTGGCCACAGCTGGTCGTGAGGAGATCATCTATCTTGATGCCGATGATGATTTATCCTCCGTAAGGCGGAGACTGGCCAAATTGGAAGCCGAACAAGTGGCCCTGGTGCTGCCGGCGGGTAGGGATGTGTTATCCAGCCCAGCGGCCATGCGTATACTGCGCCGGCAGGCAAAGAAGCTTTCTATACGGCTGTCAATCATCAGTAACGATCCTACAGTCAGACGCCTCGCTCGTCAAGAGAGCTTAGCGGTATTTGGCTCCGTAGAAAGCTATCGGCATGCGGTGGTCAGGCACCCTATTCCCTCAACTCAGGGAAGGGTCAAGATATTGTTAGGTCTTAGCTTGACGGCCGTTTTCATCTCCCTTGTTGCCCTCACCGTTTATCTTTTAGTGCCTGAGATGACCGTCGTCCTCGCCCCGGCCTCACAACCTTTATCTGAAACAATGGAAATCAGGGCCGATCCATCTGTAAGCGTAGTGGATTACAAGGCACGGCGAATCCCAGCCCGAGCGGTCTCTCTACTTTTGGAGGGGTCAGAGCAGGTGCCAGTTACCGGTAAGAAATCGACTGGAAGCGCTAGGGCTGAGGGATATGTGACCTTCTCGAATCGCACAAACAATCCGATCGTCATCCCGAGTGGTACTTTAGTAAGCACCAACGATGATATCCGCTTTGTTACCTTAGGGGATGCTAATCTGGCAGCGATGCCCGGCCGCATCGCCCAGACCAAAATTGTGGCCGTCGAGCCGGGCAGTCGAGCAAACGTCGGTCGTCTTCAGATCACGAGGATTATTGGGAATCTAGGTTACCAGGTGGCTGTGTTCAACGAGGAGGCGATCAGTGGTGGAGGGGAGAAGGAGATCACCGTGGTAGCTGAGCGAGATAGGGAACAGGTAAGAAAAAAGCTGTTGGAAAGGATGAGGCAGGAAGCTCTTACCCAACTGAAAATGGGGCTAAGGGAAAATGAATCGATGCCGGAGCAGTCCGTCGAGCTGATCCCCTTGGAGGAGGAGTACGATAAGAAAGTTAGTGAAGAGGCAAGGGCCTTGAACTTAAAGGCCAAGCTACGCGCTAGCGGTACGACGTTCTATGTTAAAGACGTCGATAATCTAATTCGGCAGGGGTGGCAGCCGAGGCTACCACCGGGCTTTGTTATATCCAGTAGCACGCTCAAAATCTGGCCGGCGGAGATGATCAGACTTGATGGCCGAGACCTGGTCTTCCTCGTGCGAGTACAAGCGAAAGCAGTGGCCCAAATCAATGAAGACCGTATCCGACAGAGCCTGCGTTGGAAGACAGTATATGAAGCGAAGTATTATTTATCCAGATCTGCAATCTTGGCCAAGGAAGCGGAGGTTCGGATCGAGCCAGGTTGGGGGAAGAGAGCTTTACGGATACGAGTGCTGGTCGAGGGTGAGGCCACGGGTGTGGAATAGGATAGAACAGTGCGTCTACTGGGATTAGATGTCGGTGACAGGAGAATAGGCGTGGCAGTCGGCGATGTTGTGCTCTCCTTTGCTCGGCCCGTAACGGTGATCCAGCGCGTTTCTCTCAAAAGGGACCTGGCGCTGATCGCCAATTTGGTGCAAGAATATGGGATTGAGGCGATTGTCATCGGGGTGCCCAAACATATGAAGGGGACGATTGGCGAACAGGCGGAAAAGGCCCTATCTTTTGGTGAACATCTGCGACAGCATCTGGGGATAGAGGTGGTCTTTTGGGACGAACGATTGACTACAGTGGCGGCGGAGAAGATGTTGATTGCCGCTGGTGTCAAACGAACCGAACGTAAAAAGAAGATTGATGCCGCCGCGGCCGCTCTTATGCTCCAAAGCTATTTGGATTATTTGAATAGAATCACTAAACAGCCAGATTGAGGCTATTCGATGCAGCCGTAAAGGCGCTTTGTCTAGAGGGATTCCGATTGAAAAAAATTACCGTCATCCTTCTTTTCTTGATCACCTTTTCGCTGTGTACGATCAGTGCTCTCACTGTCAGCCGCTGGCAAGCGACGATCGCCGAATCCGCTCTTCTACATCTTAGTAGCTGGCTCGATTCTCGCCCCAGTACTGATCAACACCCAGTAAAATTTGTAGTCAAGGAGGGTGAAACGGCTGCGGCTATAGCCGAGAATCTGGAGTCGCAGGGATTGATCAAAAATCGCTGGCTATTCCGCTTGATGGTGAAGGTGCGCGGTGTAGAGAACCGTCTGGAAGCTGGTGATTACGAGCTTCGTGCTAACATGACGGTAAACGAGATTATTGATCGCTTACAACGGGGTCGCTACGTGGGTTCTCTGATCACCTTTCCGGAGGGCTGGCGGGCGCTGGAAATGGCTGATGCCGTAGAAAGACGAGGTATAAGCTCACGTGGTGACTTCATGCGAATCGTCACCGATGGACGTTTTGAGGCCGACTTTCTGGCCAGCCGGCCGAAGAACGCTTCCCTGGAAGGTTATCTATTTCCTGACACTTACCGCATCCCACCTAATATCACCCCTGAGCAGCTGGTGCAAGCTATGTTGGACAACTTTGGACGACACTTTACGCCAATGATGCGCCAACAAGCGGCTGATATGGGCTTAACTATCCATCAGGTGATAACCCTTGCCTCCATAGTGGAGCGGGAGGCACGTATGCCCAGCGAGCGGGCTACTATTGCCAGCGTTTACCTCAATCGTCTCAAAAGAGGTATGTTGCTTCAAGCAGATCCGACCGTGCAATATGCGTTGGTCAAGGGCAGCTCGACGGAGAGGGGTAGTTATTGGAAAAAGGCACTTCTCTATAAGGATTTAGAAGTTGATTCCCCTTATAATACGTACAGGTATGGTGGATTGCCCCCAGGGCCGATTTGTAACCCCGGGCTGGCAGCCATAAAGGCGGTTCTCGAACCGGCCCAAACTGATTACCTGTATTTTGTAGCTAAGGAGGATGGTTCCCATATTTTCGCCAGGACCCTGGAAGAGCACGCCCAAAACGTGCAGAAGTATAGAGGTGCACAATGATCAGAGCGACGACGGTTGTGGCTGTAAAAATCAAGGATCACATAGCTATGGCCGGTGATGGTCAGGTTACGATTGGCGAGGTCATTATGAAGCGCACGGCGAGAAAGATTCGTACCCTCTACCATGATCAGGTTCTAGCCGGTTTCGCGGGGGCCGTAGCTGACGCCCTGACCCTCTTTGAGAAATTCGAAGGCCACCTGGACAAGCATAGTGGTAATCTGAGGAAGGCCGCTGTTGAGCTGGCCAAGGAATGGCGGACGGATCGCTATCTACGCCGCCTGGAGGCATGGTTGATCGTTGCCAATGCCGAGCATCTATTGGTGCTTTCCGGTGATGGGGAGGTCATTGAGCCGGATGATAATGTCGTAGCCATCGGTTCCGGTGGCCCATATGCCCAAGCGGCGGCTAAAGCCTTACTAACCCACTCCGATTTAACAGCGCCGGAGATAGCTCGTAGAGCGATGGAGATCGCTGCTTCGCTTTGTATATACACCAATGACAATATCACCGTCTTGGAGCTACAACCGAACCGCGTGGCTGTTGGGGAGGAGTCTCGATCCAGCGATGCTTGACCATACTCCACCAGATCTACGATGCGGTTGTCTTTTTACCATCTCTTGTGCTAAACTGATTAGGGGAATAACCGTTATCCGTGATTGGACAAAAGGCACGGCCGTATCCGTAAGGATAAGGCCGTGACTTTTGGCTAAATGCTGGTTCACGGAGGCTGGAGTGATGGAGAATTTAATACCGAGAGTAGTAGTACAGGAATTAGATAGATATATCATCGGCCAAGCGGAAGCTAAAAAGGCCGTTGCTGTGGCCCTGCGTAACCGCTATCGCAGACGCCAATTGCCGGAGGATCTCCGGCGGGAGATTGCCCCAAAGAATATCCTTATGATTGGTCCGACCGGCGTCGGTAAGACAGAGATCGCTCGCCGTGTTGCAAAATTGCTGGACGCACCTTTTGTGAAGGTGGAGGCAACTAAATTCACAGAGGTAGGCTATGTAGGACGCGATGTGGAATCAATCATCTATGATTTAGTGGAAACTAGTGTGGAGATGGTTCACGAGCGGAAGATGCAGGAGGTTAAAGTGAAGGCTGAGAATCTGGCCACAGAACGGATCATCAGTTACCTTTGTGAACAATCGGTCCTGCCCGGTCAACGGGTGACGGCGAAGGCACAAGCGCAGTCGTCAAAAGCCATGGCTGGTGCCGGTGGCGCAATAACCGTCAGCGGCGAGCCTTACTCCTCTGGACAGGTGGAGGCATATCCAAGAGAGCGTACGGCGGAGCCAACATGTCCCGTTGCAGTTTCGGACAGGCGATCCGGACAGAGACCAGTCTCCTCCGATAAGAGGCATTTTATGCGTGAGCGGAAGCGAGTGGCCGAGCTGCTTCAGAGGAAAGAGCTGGAAGACGCCATCATCGAGATTGAGACAAACGCTGAGTTTGACACATTTAATTCAGTATTAGAGTTCTCCGGCGCTATGACCGTCGAAGAAATGACTGACGCCTTCCAGGAGTTTATGCAGAGCCAGAGTGCCTTGTCACAAAAGCGTCAGCGTAGGGTATCGGTCAAAGAAGCGCGGCGGATTCTTACCCGTGAGGAAGCAAATAAGCTCATCAACTTAGATGCGCTAGTCGAGGAAGCCTTGCAGCGTGTGGAGGAGACTGGCGTCGTCTTTATCGATGAGTTAGACAAGATTGTTGGTCCGCGCGTAGAGGCAGGGGCCGATGTCTCTGGTGAGGGAGTGCAAAGGGACCTGCTGCCCATTTTGGATGGTACACTGGTGCAAACTAGATATGGTCAGGTGCGTACTGATCACATCCTCTTTCTCGCTGCAGGATCCTTTCACAATAATAAGCCTGCGGACCTTATTCCCGAACTACAGGGTCGTTTTCCGTTGCGTATCGAGCTGCAAAGCTTGACCGAGCGTGACCTGGAGCGCATCTTAATAGAGCCGGAGAACGCTTTAACGAAGCAATATCAATCTCTCCTATCAACGGAGGGCGTTGAATTGGTTTTTGCGCCCGATGGGATTAGAGAGCTCGCTCATGTTACTGCTTCGATGAATGAGAGGATGGAGAATATCGGGGCTAGACGACTTCAAACGGTTATGGAGCGTGTGTTGGAGGACATCTCTTTTAACGCTCCGGAGTACAAAGGAGAGAAAATCATCATAGACGCTAGTTATGTGCAGGAGCGTCTACATGGCATCTTGGAGGATGAGGATCTAAGCAGATATATCCTTTGATCTTTATCTCGGCCATAAGGCGGTGTTACACTGTCTAGGCCGATGTTCGCATTCCACACACCTGTGGACCGATGGGGACGTGTCGGCCCCTCATCTTGGTGGGGATGATTGAAGGTTCCTCTGATGATGAGCCGATGCTCAGCGGGACGAAGCGGGTGGAAGGGAGTCTAGCGGGTCTTGATACGGCGATGGATAGCGAAGGTATCAGGACAAGGCAGTTCCCAAGCCCTTGGGAACTGCCGATGTCAATGAGGACTCGAATAACGTAATTAAAGGGGGATTCAAATGGCCAATTTGGTGTCAATGAAATTGCTTCTGGAAGCTGGGGTGCATTTTGGTCACCAGACGAGACGCTGGGATCCTAGAATGAAGCCCTATATCTTTACGGAGCGTAATGGTATCCATATCATCGACTTGCAACAGACTGTTGCCAGTCTAAACACAGCCTATAACTTTGTACGTGACCTCGTCATGCAAGGGGGGACGATCCTCTTTGTCGGCACCAAGAAACAGGCTCAGGAGTCGATAGGGGAGGAGGCAAAGAGATGCGGAATGTTCTATGTTAGTCAGCGTTGGCTTGGCGGTATGCTCACTAACTTTCGGACAATTCAAGGGAGAATAAGGCGCTTAGAAGAGTTAGAAAGGCTGAGGGAACAAGGCGAATTCGAGCGTCTACCCAAGAAAGAGGCGAGGCGTCTTGAGGAAGAGATGGCCAAGTTGGACCGTCTCCTCAGTGGTATTAGGGGAATGACCGATTTACCTGGGGCGGTTTTCGTTATTGATCCGCATCGAGAGAGGATCGCCGTTGCTGAGGCAAGGCGCTTAGAGATACCAATCATCGCCCTTTGTGATACTAATTGTAATCCGGACGAGATCGATTATGTTATTCCGGCGAATGATGATGCGATTCGGGCCGTTAAATTAATGTGTAGTAAAATAGCCGATGCGGTCCTGGAGGGAGCCCGAATTCGTGAGGCGCAGCTAGGCGAGGCTGCTTCCGAGGAAGTTGAACCGGTGGAGATCGCTGTTACCGAACAGATTGAGGAGGTCGAACCCATAGAAGCCGTTGAGGAGTCCGCTGAGGGGATCGAGATGGAGGGCTCTACTGAAGAAGCAGAAGCTTTTTCCTAGAGGGAAAGCGGTTGCTGAAGGCGCGGCTGATAAAGTCGTGTGTTTTTATATAATAACCTGATAATAGATTGTGGTTATCTAAGGAGGATCCAGTTGCACATAGCGGTGTCATCCATCAAAGAACTTCGCGAGAAGACAAGCGCCGGAGTCATGGATTGTAAAAGGGCGCTGGTTGAAGCGAATGGCGATTTTGACAAGGCCATGGATATTTTGAAACAACAAGGCTTGGCCCAAGCAGAGAAGAAGTCCGCTCGCGCTGTGCAGCAGGGCCTGGTCGAAGCTTATATTCATGCTGGTGGTCGCATTGGAGTCCTGGTGGAGGTTAACTGTGAGACGGATTTCGTGGCCAGGACGGATGAGTTTAAGTCTCTAGCCCACGATATAGCGATGCAGATCGCAGCCACGGCGCCATTATACCTCTCTCCTGAGGATATGCCAGCCGAAGTTGCGGCAGATGGGGCAGAAGTCTGTTTGCTTGCTCAGCCATTCATCAGGGAACCAAGTATAACGGTTGGGGAACTGATAACCTCTAAGATAGCTACCCTGGGCGAAAATATCAAGGTGCGCCGCTTCACCCGCTACGTGCTTGGCAGCTGAATGAAAAGGATGGTTATACTGCAATTTAGGTCACTGCTCCATAGGCTGCTAGGGCAGTAGCTATCGCCAGAGAGAAGAGGAGAAGGTGGTTACGTACAAACGAATCGTGCTTAAGCTGAGCGGGGAAGCTCTGCTGGGCGAAAGGCCTTACGGGATTGATCCAGATGTTCTTTCCGCCATTGCCAGGCAGGTGAGGCAGCTGGTTAATGAGCGGGGTATCCAGGTGGGTATTGTGGTGGGCGGTGGCAACATCTGGCGGGGTATGGCTGCTAGTGAGCAGGGGATGGATCGGGCCCAGGCTGATTATGCCGGGATGCTAGCCACAGTGATCAATTCTCTCGCCCTCCAGGATGCCTTGGAGAAACACGATATCGTCACTCGGGTACAATCGGCCATCAGCATCTTTGCTGTGGCGGAGGCCTACATTCGCCGTCGAGCAATCCGACATTTGGAAAAGGGGCGCGTGGTTATTTTCGCTGGTGGTACTGGCAATCCTTACTTTACTACTGATACGGCAGCAGCACTTCGGGCCGTGGAGATCGGGGCTGATGTTCTACTTATGGCCAAGAACAAGGTAGATGGCGTCTATGAGGATGATCCCCGTAAAAATCCCCAAGCGAAAAAGTTCGAACACCTCAGTTATATTGAGGCCCTCAATATGGGGCTGAAGGTGATGGATAGTACGGCGCTCTCCCTCTGCATGGATAATAAGCTACCCATCATCGTCTTCGATCTGGCAGTGGAAGGCAACATTGAACGGGTTCTTGCCGGAGAGAACATAGGGACGATAATCAGCTAATAGGCAATGTTGCTTCAGTCCGATCCTTCTGGGCTTCGCTGTGGATCTCGGAGAAGAACTAATCAAGGGGTATCAAATCCTACGGTGCCTCTTGACCAAGGGGCACAGGAGATGTTGTTCGGCAGTCTCAGTACTAGGCGTGATAGGGGGTGATCGTTGTGGTAGACGAAGTTTTGGCCGAGGCTGAAGGCAAAATGCACAAAGCGATTGAGTCTCTCCGCAGAGAATTGGCCGCCATACGTACCGGAAGAGCTAGCCCAGGGTTGGTCGAACGGATTCAGGTGGAATACTATGGTGTTCCAACACCTCTTATCCAGCTGGCGAGCATAACCACCCCTGCGTCAGAGCCCCACGTGTTAGTTATACAGCCTTGGGATAAGAATGCGTTCTCGGCCATCGAGAAGGCTATTCTCAAGTCTGATCTGGGATTGAACCCCGTTAATGATGGTAGGGTGATCCGCCTAATATTTCCTAAACCAAGCGAGGAGCGACGGAGAGAGTTGGTGCGCCTGGCCCGAAAGAAGGTGGAAGAGGGAAGGGTGGCCATTCGTAATTGTCGTCGGGACGCCCTGGAGGATCTGAAAGATCTCGAGAAGGAAAAGCTCATCTCTGAGGATGACTTGAGGCGGGACCAAGAACGGCTCCAAAAGTCCACCGATCGCTCTATCGAGGAATCTGATCATATCGGCGCGAAGAAAGAGGAAGAGATACTGGAAGTCTAGGCAAGCTAGGGATATAAAGCCTCATGCTTATTCCCTGGCCGCTTAAAGTACCTACTGGTAACAGCAGAATCAAGAAGGTAACAATTTGTTTAAACGTAATCAGAAACCAGCCAATCAGACCAGACAATTAACCAGAATTCCTCATCACGTAGCTATCATCATGGATGGTAACGGACGCTGGGCCAAGAAGAGGGGATTACCCCGTTTGGCTGGGCATCGGGCGGGTACCGAAAATATCCGTCCGATCCTAGAGGCGTGTGTCTCCTATGGGATAAAAACGCTGACCATCTACGCCTTCTCCACTGAGAATTGGTCAAGGCCACGCGCTGAGGTTGAGGGGTTAATTCGTATCCTGGCCGATGTCATTCAGAGGGAAACCCAGGCCCTACACGAGGGTGGGGTGCAATTACGTCATCTCGGTCGGCTTGATGGGTTACCCCCAGAGCTACAAAGGTCTATCCGTGCGGCCATCGAACTGACCAAAAATAATAGCCGTATTACTTTGAACGTCGCCTTCAATTATGGCGGGAGGGTAGAGATCCTAGAGGCGTTCCGTCGTATGATAGGGGACAAAATCGATTCCTCCCTTCTGAATGAGGAGGTGATGAATCGTTATTTATATACCAGTGGCCAGCCTGATCCAGATCTGATCATTCGGACGGCGGGTGAGATGCGCCTAAGCAACTTCCTTATCTGGCAGGCTGCTTATGCGGAATTTTATTCGACGCCGACCTACTGGCCAGATTTTGACAAAGAGGAGCTCTATAAGGCACTACTAGCCTACCAGCAGCGTGAGCGCCGTTTTGGTGGGATTTAGTTTATCTCCATGCATCTATTCAAACATAATGCTGAATTCTTATGCCAGCCCCTTGTCCTGCCAGAGGGGCTTCTCTATCAATCAACAGTATTGGCCGCTGAGCTCTCCATCAGGAGTTGGCTGTGAATCAGACAAAGCGGGTAGTTGTTCTTGGTAGTACAGGCTCTATTGGGAGACAGACCCTGCAAGTGGCCAAGGCGTTAGCAGACCATCTGCGGGTGATAGGTCTGGCTGCTGGAGGTAACGCAGAGTTGCTCCTCCAACAGGTCCAAGAGTTCAAACCACGCTTCGTTTATAGCCCTTCTTTGGTCCAGAATAGGACCCTCTTCCGGGAGAGGCTGTCGAAGGTCAATTGTCAGCTGTTGACCATGGAGGAGATGGTCAGCCAGGGTGAAGTTGACCTTGTGGTCATCGCTACTGCTGGTAAGGTTGGCCTTCCCTCCACCCTGGCAGCGATTCGGGCCGGAAAGAGGGTTGCTCTGGCCAATAAGGAGGTGCTGGTCATGGCTGGTGAGATCATGATGACGGAGGCCGCGGCCCATGGCGTAGATATTTGGCCGATTGATAGCGAGCATAGTGCTATTTGGCAATGCTTGCGCAGTGAAGCGGTTATGGATGGCCTGCGTGGTAATGATAAGATAACTCGTCTCGTTCTGACCGCCTCGGGCGGTGCCTTACGTGATTACGACAAGCCCAGGTTGGCTGCGGTGAGCCCCGAAGAGGTGTTACAACACCCTACCTGGTCTATGGGTAAGAAGGTGACCGTGGATTCGGCGACCCTTATGAATAAAGGTCTAGAGGTGATCGAGGCCCACTGGCTTTTCAAGGTGGATTATGAACGGATCACGATCGTGCTCCACCGGCAGAGTATAGTTCACTCTCTAGTGGAGTTCATAGATGGCTCAATGAAAGCCCAATTGAGCTTACCTGATATGCGTTTGCCAATCCAGTATGCTCTTACTTACCCGGAGCGTTTGCCTAATGCGCTGCCGCGCCTCGATCTTATCGAGATCAAACAATTGACTTTTGAGCCGATCGATCTGGATCGTTTTCCCTGTTTGCGTCTGGCCGGTCAAGCAGGGCGATCGGGAGGCACCTATCCGGCCGTACTAAGTGCGGCAGATGAGGAATCTGTCCAGATGTTTCTGTCCAAAAGAATCGGCTTTTTAGAGATCGCGACGGTCATCGAGGAAGTGTTATCCCAACACCAGTCCATAGCTAACCCTACCTTGGATGAGATCCTAGAGGCCGATAGGTGGTCCCGTCGTAAGAGCCAGGAGATAGTAGGTTGCTGAGCCCTATGCGCCCAAATAGGATGAGTGATTACTTAGTGCCTGTGTTACATGGAAGACAGAGACCACCGGCCAATCTTTCAGGGTGAGTAGATAAGGTGATCGTTATACTCGTTTCGCTATTTGTTCTTAGCGTGTCTCTTATCGTCCACGAATTGGGCCATTTCATTATGGCCAAGCTAGCTGGCATTAAAGTGGAGGAGTTCGGTATCGGCTATCCTCCGCGCCTTGCCGGGGTGAGACGGGGGGAGACCGTTTACTCAATTAATCTTATTCCCTTCGGAGCCTTCACGAGGATGCTCGGTGAGGAGGACCCGTCCCACCCACGCAGTTTTGCGCGGGCCAGCAAGCTATGGCGAACAGGCGTGCTGATGGCCGGTTCTGGCATGCATCTCCTCTTGGCTGTCCTGCTTTTCTCTGCGGCCTTTATGGCTGGTTGGCCTACGCCAATGGGCACACAGGTCGAGGTGCAAAAGGTGCTCCCCGATTCGCCGGCAGCAGCAGCAGGGATGAGGGAAGGCGATATTATTTTAGCTGTGGCTGGGCATCCAGTTTCCAATGTCGCTGAGCTGCGCCATTGGACTCGCGCTAATATTGGCAACCCTGTGACCATCCAGGTCGGGCGTAGTGGTCAAGACCTGGCGCTAACTGTTGTGCCCCGAGCGGCCAATGGCCCTTTAGGCATAGCCATCGTGGAACGCCCCCTAAAGATTGAGCCGGTATCCTATGGACCGTTAAAAGCCCTATGGCTTGGCAGCGGCCGAACATTTGAGGTGATCGTACTTACTGTATATATCCCCATTCTGATCATTCGTGGGCTCATCCCCGCCGACTGGGTGCGACCGATCGGTATCGTTGGCCTCTATCAGCTCACCAGTCAGGCGGCCGTCGAGACGATAACCACCGGCTGGTGGTTCCCTATATTGGGCTTATCGGCTGTACTCAATGTTGGCTTGGCCATCTCGAATCTATTGCCGATACCGGGATTAGATGGAGGGAGATTGCTCTTTGTGGCCATAGAGGCAATAAGATCAAAAAGGGTCAGCCCAGAGAAAGAAGGTTTGGTTCATTTGATCGGTATGACCGTGCTTATCGCCCTTATGCTGATTATAACCTATTTTGATCTCTTGCATCCCCTTCCAGCCATCGACTGGGGAGCTAAATAATGCTAAGGCGACGACCAGCGCGACAGATTTATATTGGCGATGTGGCCATTGGTGGGGATGCACCCATTGTGGTGCAATCGATGACTAACACCGATACCAGAGATGTAGAGGCGACCGTAAGACAAATCGAGGAATTGACCGAGTTGGGCTGCGAGGTGATCAGGGTAGCTGTGCCTGATCGGCAGGCTGCGGAGGCCATCGCTGAAATGAAGAAGCGGATTCGCATACCATTGGTGGCGGATATTCACTTTGATTATCGTCTGGCCCTGTTGTCCCTTGAGAGTGGGGCTGACGCCTTGCGACTTAATCCAGGTAACGTTCGTCGCCTTGAGCAGGTGAAAGCCGTGGTCAAGGCGGCCAAGGAACGCCACGTGCCTATACGGATAGGCGTTAACGCTGGGTCTTTGCCCCCCAGTGAGGGCTCTGCCCTTGGAAGCGACGCCATGGCTGAGGCCCAACCTATTGCTAATCGGATGGTTAATGTAGCTCTGGCGCAGGTGCGCCTTCTTGAAGAGATGGATTTTGACCTAATCAAGGTATCTCTTAAAGCCTTCGATGTTCCCACTACAGTAGAGGCCTACCGACAGATCGCTGCTAAGATACCATATCCGTTACATCTGGGTATTACGGAGGCGGGGACACCTCGGGCTGGAACGGTCCGTTCGGCGGTGGGCATCGGCATCTTGTTGTATTCTGGCATAGGAGATACTATCCGCGTGTCCCTGACCGATCGTCCCCACGAAGAGGTCAAGGTGGCCTATGAAATCTTGAAGGCGCTGAATCTAAGAGAGCGCGGCCCCACCCTTATCTCCTGCCCCAGCTGTGGACGGGCAGAGATCGATATTATCAAGTTAGCTAATGAGGTAGAGCAGCATTTACAGCAAGTGGAGGCGCCGCTACATGTGGCCGTGATGGGCTGTGTGGTTAATGGCCCGGGTGAAGCGCGCCAGGCAGATGTGGGGATAGCTGGTGGTGCTGGGCGAGGTGTTATTTTCCGTAAGGGAAGGGTGATACGTACAGTCAAGGAGGATGAACTACTGTCAGCCTTGCTGAAGGAGATTGATTTAGTAACCAGGGAACTTAAGTCTCAATAGGGAGGATCCGACTTGCGCTTATCACATTTATTCGGCCGGACCTTACGTCAGCCTCCGAAAGAGGCTGAGATGGTAAGCCACAGGCTACTGGTGCGGGGAGGTTTCGTTCGCCAGATTGCCGCGGGCGTTTACACCTTTATGCCTTTAGGCTGGAGGGTTATCCGTCGTATCGAGTCCATCATGCGCGAGGAGATGGATCGCATCGGTGGGCAGGAGATGTATATGCCAGTATTGGCACCGGCGGAGTTATGGCAGGAGACAGGGCGGTGGTATGAGATTGGGCCAGAGCTGGTGCGTTTCAAAGATCGTACCGAGCGTGATTTTGTCTTAGCAATGACACACGAAGAGACGATAACAGCGATCGCCCGCAATGAGATTCGTTCTTACAGACAGCTACCATTTATGTCCTATCACATTCAAACGAAGGTGCGTGATGAGGCTCGCCCGCGGGGAGGGTTGGTGCGCTTACGAGAGTTCATTATGAAGGATGCCTACTCCTTCCACCCCGATGCAAGCGATCTTGATGCTTTCTACCCCGAGATTTATCAAGCATATCATAATATCTTTCGCCGTTGTGGGCTGGAGGTGATAGCGGTAGAGGCCGATCCCGGTATGATGGGGGGCACCGGTTCCCATGAGTTTATGGTCGTCTCCGAAGCCGGTGAGGATGCCCTGGTAACTTGTGGAAAATGTGGTTACGCGGCCAATATAGAGAAGGCTCAAGCCGCTAAACGGCCAGCCATGGTGTTAGCTGAGGAAGATCAACGCCCCATCGAGGAAGTCAGCACGCCAGGTATAAAGACTATCGATTCTCTTGTAGAGTTCTTCAATTTGCCCCCTGAGCGCTTTCTGAAAACCGTAGTCTACACGATGGAAGGTTCCCTTATCCTGGTCGTCATCAGGGGGGATCTTGACATCAATGAGGCCAAGCTGGCTCGGGTGCTACGATCAGCCGACCTGCGGCTGGCTGACGAGGAGAATCTGCGGGCGGCGGGCATAGTGGCCGGTTTTGTCTCACCCGTGGGGTTAGATGGGGTAAGGGTGGTCCTGGATGATTCGGTATCCAGGAATAACTTCATTGCCGGTGCGAACAAGCCGGATACGCATTTGCGCAATGTGCGCTTCCCCCGTGATTTTCGGGCCGAGCTCGTCGCTGATATCGCTATGGCCAGGGCGGGTGACCCATGCCTGCATTGTGGATCGCCTCTTCAAGTGGGCCGAGGCATCGAAGTTGGTCACACCTTTAAGCTGGGTACGAAGTACAGTGCGGCTATGAAGGCCACTTATCTCAGGAGTAATGGGCAAGAGGCTACCATCGTCATGGGCAGTTATGGGATCGGTCTGGATAGACTATTAGCGGCTATAGTGGAGCAAAATCACGATGAGTTCGGCATAATTTGGCCACCTTCGGTGGCGCCGTATGGAATCTACCTTTGTGCCCTGGGCATGGACAATCCCCAGGTGGCCGCTGAGGCAGAGAGGGTCTATACGCAGCTGATGTCCGCTGGTTATAAGGTTTTGTTTGATGACCGCTTGGAGAGCCCGGGCGTTAAGTTCAATGATGCTGATTTGATCGGTATACCATTGCGGTTGACAGTAAGCCAACGGACACTCAAGCGGAGTAGTGTAGAGGTGCGGTGGCGCCGAACGCGTCAGGAGAAGTCGATCAATCTAGAGAACCTGGCCGAGACGATGCTCACTGACGTATTGCCTCGGAATAGGTGTTAATGCGTAATCATAATAAAAAGAGATATTCAACGCCCACCCCGCACACGCTGCGTTGTTGTTGTCCAGTGAAAATGTCACCCTAATTGTTCAGTGATTTTGTCACCATTACCTGCCTACGCCAAGGATGATTAGCTGCAGGCCGCCAAGGACTGGCCTTAGTTGCCTTCGGCAGCGAAACTG